>NZ_JYDG01000020.1:0-133915 GCF_003263545.1 Rahnella sp. AN3-3W3 | reverse complement strand
TCAGCCGTTTTGCTGAGCGGATTTATCTCACAGCAAGCTTCTGCTCATGCTCACCTCAAAACGGAAACTCCGGCGGCGGATGCGGTTCTTACAGCCAGTCCGACCGAATTATCGCTGGGTTTCAGTGAAGGTATCGAGCCAAATTTCAGTAAAATTACCCTGAAAGATGCCAGCCAGAAAACGGTGAAAACCGGGAAAATGACCCTGGCTGCGAACGATAATACGCAGGCCGTGCTGCCCCTTACCGATGCGCTTGCCGTCGGGAAATATATCGTGACGTGGAATGTGGTTTCCGTTGATGGTCATAAAACAAACGGTCAGTACAGTTTCACTGTTAAATAAGCCATGAGCCTTACAGCACTTTTCGTCCTGTGCCGGTTCGTGCATTTTGTGTCATTAATGCAAATCTTCGGACTGAGCGTATTTTGCTCATTGCTGGCGCCTGGCGGATTTTCGGCAATTTTACAGCGTAAAAATCCGACGCTGATGGTTTGGTCCGGACTGCTTGCAGCAGTCACTTCTGTCGGAATGCTGGCTATTCAGGCAGCGCTGATGGGCAATGGCTGGGACGATATCCTCAACATTAACGTGTGGATACTGGTGTTAACCACCGCATTTGGCGAAGTCTGGAGCTGGCACTTATTACTGACCGCTGTGCTGTTACTGGTTCTGTTAATGGAGTGGATGCCCGGACGTCATGTCCTGCTGTTTCTGTGCTCGCTGGGTTTACTGGTCACTCAGGCTTTGATTGGCCATGCGGCCATGCATCAGGGATTACTGGGACTGGCACAGCGGGCTAACCATGTGGTGCATTTGCTCAGCGCAGCCTACTGGTTCGGGTCTTTACTGCCTTTACTGACCTGCATGTTGTATGCCCGCGAGCCCTCTGCAAGACCCTACGCGATTGTGACGCTTATCCGTTTTTCTGTCTGGGGACATGCCGCGGTCTCGCTGGTGATCATCACCGGTGTCATCAATACCGCCATTGTTTTGCAGCGCTGGCCCACCGATATGACATCGCTTTATCAGTGCCTGCTGGTAATCAAAGTGATACTGGTCGCGATGATGGCGGCAGTGGCTGTCTATAACCGTTACCGGCTGGTGCCCCTTATGGGTAAAGACCCGCAGAGGGCGCAGAGCCGTTTTATCACCATGACCTGGCTTGAATGGGGGCTGGCGCTTAGCGTTATATTGCTGGTGAGTTGGTTCGCGACACTTGCCCCGCGCTGAAACGGTCATCTGAAGATTACAAAGAATTTAATATCATCGAGGAAAAATCATGAGGAAAACACTGCTAGCCTGCGTGCTGCTTACCTTATCTGCCAGCAGTTTTGCCGCACCGCAACTGGAGACCATCAGCCGCCTGCAATACGGTAAGGACTGGGCCTTCACCCGTGAAGAAGTCATGCTGCAATGCCGCCCGGGCAATGCGCTGTATGTGATTAACGACAGTACGCTGGCGCAATATCCTCTGAATGACGTGGCAAAAGAGCAGGTTAAAAACCATCAGGTTCAGGCGGTGCCCCTGGAGAAAATCTGGCTGGATGATCCGCAGAATCCCGGACAAAAAATGAGTCTGGCACCTTTTATCGCCAAAGCTGAATCGCTCTGCTGAAGCGCCGTGCTGCCGGTAAATGACTGATGTTAATCCCATGTTTTGCGTATGTTGTCACACAATGAAAATAATGCCTCATTGTTATTATCACTATGTTTCAAACTGAGTGGAAATTAGTCATCTGTCGTCTATTCTTTAAGTTGTACGGCTTAACCGCCTGCATTAATGCCAACTTTTAGCGCACGGCTCTCTCCCAAGAGCCATTTCCCTAGACCGAATATAGGAATCGTATTCGGTCTTTTTTTTGACTGTTTTTCAAATCAAAAATTGCTATCCAAACAGTCAATTAGCCGATTTTCACTTACCTTCAGTACCACCAGTTTAGACTTTCTCACTCCACTGTAGCTATGATGTTTGCATACTCTATTTGTATGACCTGACAGGGCGAATTCTATGCTGATTTATAATGTTTTTGGTCGCCACCTTGCTGTTAAAAAGACTTCCGGTGAATGGCAAGTCTTCCGTGCTGATTTGGCAGAGAGAAAGTTCTCCAGACTTTATGACATCATCATTCCTGACGAGATGACCGAAGATGAAATTCCCGGCTGGCTGGGGGATATTTTTCATGAGGCGGCCAGTGAAAGGCATCCGGATGTCAGGCGGATGGAATTACCGGGCACAGCATTGCTGAATAGCGCTCTCAGATTTCAGTTTAAAAAAAAAGCCCGCTCGAGGCGGGCTGAAAGGGGTATTGCGAGGGTCTTACACACTATGAAGGACAGTTCACAGTGGACACAGGAGAAGAAACTTAGTCTTCGGGAATTAAAGTAACAAACTCAATGTCGATTTATGTCAAACCTTCGTAAGTTTATTTCCCTACTTGTAACTCTGTCAGAACATTATTTACTCAGGCGCTATACTCATAATATTACTCTCGATAAATCAAGGGACTGCTGCGGCACAACCGGGTAAGGAGCATTATGCGATATTGGGCTAGCCTGATTGTAATTTTAGCGGCAGCGTATTTCTGCGGTCCGTGGGTAAGCCGCCATGTGCCTTCTGAATATAATCCTTTCACCCCGCTGGTTATCACTGACCCTCCGAATCTGATCACCAGGTACAAATTAAGAAAACTGGATAATAATCCTCACGAATGTCTGGCCGCTCTTGAACGTGCTCAAACTGAAGGCGCTATTCAGTTCAGCAATGCAGGGAGTATGGGAGGAAAGTGTCCGCTGACTGATCCTGTTCGTGTTCGCGGATTTGGGGATGTTGCACTGAGTTCGAGCTATCTGGCGAGTTGTCGGCTTGCCCTTAGCAGTGCGATGTTTGTCGGGCAGGTGGCGAAGCCTTTGGCTTCTCAGGAGTTAGGTTCACGGCTGGTGAAAATTGACCATCTGGGCAGTTATGCCTGCCGGAATGTTTACAATAAACCCGATGCACGGCTGAGTGAACATGCGACAGCTGAAGCTCTTGATATCGTGGGATTTGAGCTGGCGGATGGTCGCCATTTAACCGTGTTGAAGCAGTGGCCTCAGACGAGCATTGAAGCGCAGTATATTCATACATTGTTCACAGAGAGTTGTCCGTTTTTTGGAAACTCTATTGGTCCGGATTATAACGCAGCGCATGCGAATCACTTTCACTTAGGCATGCGCTGGTTCGGATTTTGCCGCTAAGCTGTTAGGTCGTTAATCTGCCAGATAACGCTCAACCAGTCGAGTCCAGTAGGCTGCGCCGAAGCTCAGACTCTCATCATTAAAGTCATAAGCCGGATTGTGCAAAACGGCGCTGTCCCCGTTACCCAAACGAAGGAAGCATCCCGGCTTTTGCTGCAGGAAATATGCAAAATCTTCACTGCCTGAAATGGGTGGCAGATTATCAATCACATTTTCTTCGCCCAGCAGTTCTTTTGCCACTTCGGTTGCAAACGCTGTTTCCTTGTCATGATTCACCAGCACCGGATAGCCGGGCACATATTCAATTTCTGCTCTTGCGCCGTATCCGGCAGCATGATTCTCCACCAGCTGACAAATGCGCTGTTCGAGGATTTTACGTACTTGCGGATCGAACGAGCGGACGCTCATTTCCAGACGGGCTGTTTCCGGGATGACATTCGCCGCATGGCCGGAGTGCAATGAACCGATAGTGACCACTGCCGTTTCATTAGGGTCGATGTTGCGCGCAATGACCGACTGCAAGGCAACAACCAGACTGCCGGCAACCAGAATGGGGTCGACGGTCATGTGAGGGCGGGCGGCATGACCGCCTTTTCCATGGATAGTGATATTGACGGTGTCGCAGGCAGCCATAAACGGCCCTGATCGGAACATCATTTTACCGACCGGATAGCCCGGGTGATTATGTAAGCCGTAAACGGCATCACACGGGAATCGCTCAAAAAGTTGTTCAGCCAGCATGCGTTCAGCGCCGCTGTTGAAACCAATTTCTTCTGCAGGCTGGAAAATAAGATGTACGGTTCCAGAGAAGTTTTTGCTGCGCGCCAGCTGTTCGGCGGCACCAAGCAGCATCGTTGTGTGTCCGTCATGTCCGCACGCATGCATTTTGCCTGGATTCTGACTGGAGTAACTCACACCTGTTTGTTCAGTTATCGGCAAGGCGTCCATATCGGCACGAATCCCGATACTGCGTGAACCGTTGCCAAGTGTCATTGTGCCGACGACGCCGAAGCCGCCAATGCCCGTTGCCACCTGATAGCCGAGAGATGCTAATCTTTCAGCCACGAGCGCAGCCGTTGCGGACTCTTCATTGGAGAGCTCCGGGTGTTGGTGTAAGTGTTGGCGAACTTTACGCAGCTCTGGAATAAGGTCGGCTACGTCAGCGATTGTGCAAAGTGATTTATTATTCATTTTTAGATATCTGTTTTTGCCTGAAAAAAATCCGGTGAACTGACCGGCGCCACGTCGTTACATCAGACAGAATGCAATGTGGAATCACCGCTTGCAATCAATTAATCAGGCCTGGAAAGAGGTTTTCAGATATGTGGAATGTTCAATTCAATAACGCTATGTAACTGATGTAACGAGCTAAAGTTTATTACGCGACGTTACGCAAGAATCAACTTTGACCGTGGACGGTATTCCCTGATGTCTGTAACTTCATCAGCTGCAAAACGTCGGATTGCGAGGTCTTAAGATCAGGCAAATGGTTTTCCATTCGCCTGAGCTAAATATTAAAAGAAATGAAGGCTTTTTTATAAGAAGGTGATCAGGCTGGCAGGTAGCTGATTGAATGCTCCAGAGAGTCGCATTTGGAATCGATGAGGACACTCCAGACACCTTTGTAGGGGATACCTACATAAGCCGTATTCTGATCATTAACTGTCAAAATATCGCCGAAACCAGAGTGACGTCCTTTTCGCTCAACTTCACTTTCACACATCAGGTGTATGTGACATTTTTCTGAACAACGTATGACGACAGTGTCGCCACCAAACAGACTCAGTCTGGCTCGAACAATAGGCATGACTTTTCCCCAATTAGATAAAGCACCTGAAATACGCTGTAACCGAACACTGCCAGGTTTTACGTCACCCAGACCGGGAGTGATATTGGTCACACAACGCTCATTTATCTATAAAACCAGACAAAAGCTGGGGAAAGAATGACTTTAATCAAAAGTTATAAGAATCTTTCAGAGATTAATAATTCGCCATTTTTATGCCTGTAACCAAAAATGATCCTATTTTTAAGAAAGAAGTAAAAATGTAATTATGAGGTTAACGGAATGTGCTGAATCAAATCGGATGGTAACATCTGTAGGGTACCTTTGGATGCAGTGATGAAGTGTATTCATTCGTTACAGAGTAATAAATTAGCTGCTTTTTCTTTCACAAGCTGACACCCTATAGGCGTATAACATGTGCGCGCGTTTGAAATTGATTATTATCGGATTTATTACCGTCTCACACGCCCATTTTGCGGGTGATGAAGAAAAAGCGCGCGCAACACTTTCCTATTTTATCCAGTTATAAGGGCATCGGATGAATTGCTCCGAAAAATTTAAATACATCAGAAATTTCAGTGCGTTAACCCTGGTTCTGAATGCTTTTTTTACTATGCCGGCACATGCGGACGACGCGCAGTTACGGGCATGTGGCAATGCAAAAACCGCCAAAGACTGTCAGTTGCCTTTCCAGCAGGGGCTTTCGCCTGTTCAGGTCGGCCTTTCGCGTGAACCACAGTGGGGCTACGTGGATACCACCGGGCACATGGTCATCAAACCTGATTTCAGGGAAGCGCGGGGTTTTGTTAACGACCTGGCTGCGGTGAAAAAAGGCGACCAGTTCGGATATATCGATAAAAAAGGCCACTGGGTTATCGAGCCGCGCTTTACGCGTGCTACAGATTTTAACGCCCAAGGGACTGCGTTAGTGGTGACAGATAATCGTCTGGCGCTCATAGACAAAAAAGGCGCAGTGATTAAAACGCTGCCATTTGCCGTTGCACTCGACAGCCGTGGTTTTGCCGGCGGTCAGGCCCTGGCAAGTGTACAAACTCAGGTGTCACCTGCGTTGTGGAATGCCTCCACCGATCGCTCTCTTTCTTTACCTGATGATGTTATGGCGCTCGATTTGCCGCAGTCAGGGTTAATCCCCGCCAAAAAACGTGATTCTTCAGAAGAAGGTTATTGGGGCTATCTCGATGAGAACGGTGACTGGGCGATAAACCCGATGGTGCTTAAAACGCGGGATGAACCACAACTTAATGGTGACGTAGTTGCGGTAAAAACCAAGAATCTTTGGTCATTTGTGGATCGTCAGGGTGTTGCGTTAAATAAAGAGCAATACAAATCTGTTCGACCGCTTGCTTCCGGCAGCTGGCTGGTGACGGGGAATGATAACAATAAACAGTTACTCAGCAGCAAGCTGGAGAAAGTGCAGGATATTCCTGCTGATCAGTCTGAAAACATTCTGGTCTGGGGAAAAGCAACGCTGGGTACGGGTAGCAAGGGCATTGTTATCATCGGTGCAGATAATCAGATTGTTTCGCTGAAAGTGAATAAGCCGCAAGTGCTGCAGCAGGGAAATCATCTCTGGGTTATGCAAACTGAAGGCAAGGCACCACAAGTCGCCCAGATTTATGACAACAATGGTGTAGCGCTTCTCAATGATGCCACCCTTACTGCTCTCAAAGACTACCAGCTGCGGCCATTGGGTACAGTGGCGATCACAGATGATGTCACTGCACTGCCAGAAACAAACGGCGATGTGGCACACAGTCTCCCATGGGCGGTTCTGACCCCCGCGGATGCCAGCAAACCGCCTGCCATTCTTACCTCGCAAGGTAATGTTTTGTCTGATCCTCAATGGGCTTCAGTAGAAATCTCCGGTTCTCAGGCGCCGCTTATCATCCACACTCAAACTAAAAAAACGGGTGCTGTCGATGCTTCAGGTAAGTGGGTTATTCAGCCGGTGTATACCCAGATCACTCCGTTCGAGGGTGATTACACCTGGGCTGTAGAGAATGCCAATAATACAGATGTTAAACATCTGATTGACCGAAACGGTAATGCAATCGAGGTACCGGCAGACATTCAGAAAAATGCTCAGCGTTTATCCTCAGGATTGATTTATTACACCGAGGGTGAAAAAGAAGCGCAGCGCTGGGGCTTGTGGGATATCGCGAGCAAAAGTATTAAGGCGGCACCACAGTTCACTGAAATCGATGCCTTCAATGAAGGTTATGCCCTGGCTAAAACGGATGAAGGATGGGGCGTTCTCAGCGCTAATGGCTCCTGGGCGATAGCCCCGGATGCGGAGCGAAGCGGTAAATTCCAATATATTGGTCAGGATGCGTTTACTCTTTCTGATAATGATCAGCCTGGAGAACGTGGTGCAATCGCCAGCCATTACAGTCTTTATAGTGCCCAAAGCGGGCTGGCGTTAGCGACGGATTTACTCGCCAGACCGCAAGCTGTCGGTCAGAACCATTGGCTGGTTCAACCTTCCGAAGGGGGCGTGGCCTTACTGGATAACGCCGGGCGTTCCCCTGTCAGTAAAGCCATTAACGCTTCATCGAGTTCTGTAGAAGGTGACTGGATTAAATTGAGTTTCGCGCCACATTACGGCGCGATTGACAGCCAGGGTCATTGGCAAATTCAGCCGCTTTACACGGCTGAATTTAATTTCATCGCACCTCTGAATCTAAGCCGTGCTGTCAGCGACGGGCGAACTATGCTGATAAGTGACCACGGCGCTTCGGCAGAGGGCTTCGAACAGGCGCAACCGCTTAATTCGATGATGCGTCTTGTCATGAATGATGACGAGAAAGGTGAAACCGTTCTGTATGACAACGACGGCAATGAAATCCAGCGCTTCGCCGGGCTTGACAGTCTGCAGGCCGACAAAGCCAGTTCAGGTGTTATTCCTATGCGTGATCAGAAAGGCCTTTATGGTTTTGTCGATCAGCAAGGCAAGAAGCTGATTGGTGCTTACTTCGATCAGGTGGGTGCGATGAGTAATAATTTTGCGACTGCCGTGAAAAAATCAACGTACGGAAACCTGCTGGGTTATATCAATACCACGGGCCGTTTCGCTGTTTTGCCTAAATTTGACTGGGCAACCGATTTTAGTGAGAAGCGTGCGTGGGCTGGTGGCAAGGGTGTGGTGAATTTGCTGAATGCCGACGGGAATGTACAGGCAAAAATTCAGGTGCGTTGTAATCAGCGCGTCATCGTGGATGCGAAAGGTGCTTATCTTTGGCCTGCTAAAGCACCCACTTGCGGTTCCGGGGGTAATTAATGATTGTCAGCAAACCTTCAAGGCTACGTCACGCACTCCGCTGCGCATTGAACACCGGTAGCACATTGGCCTTTTTGACGCTGACTGCCTCGGCTGTTGCGGCTGAACCTGTAATGGCTGAATCAGCACCGGGATGTTCGGCGCCATTGCCCGCTTCCAGAGCCGATATCCAGCTACGCGCTGCGCTGCCTTTAGTGCAAAATTTGTGTATCCGCGATGTGCGTGAAGGGCGTGCTGCCGTACTTTTATCCGCAGCTGACGCAACGGATGAGCGCTGGGGGTTTCTGGATAATCAGGGGCAGCTCGTTATCAAACCTGTTTTTGAGCAGGTCGGGGATTACCACTTCGGTGCCGCTGCCGCCATGCAGCAGGGAAAATGGGGCTATATCGATCTGACCGGCAACTGGATGATTCAGCCTTCCTTTGACAGCGTACAACCCTTTACAGAAGCCGGTCTGGCCGTTGTGAAGGTGGGCGGAAAATCCCAGATTATTGATCGTAAAGGTATTCAGGTCGGTAAAGCACTTGATGATTTGGTTGATGATGCTGTCCTGAGTAATGGCGTTCCTGCCCGCCTCAGCCTGACATTTAACAGCGTACTACTTTCACCAGACGGTGTACGCCATGTGGCGACGGACAAAATGGAAGTGGTTGAGCCGTTTGGTTCCGATGATCTGTTCATTGCGGTCGATGCCACAAAAGGCTATGGCATTGTGGATGGGAATCTGACCTGGCGTGTTCAGCCACAGTACACGTCCATCACCTTGGATCCCCGTAATCCTTCTGTCGCACTGGCGAAAAAAGCGGATGGAATGACTTTAATCCGCACTGACGGAAGTCAGGACGAGCAGAAATATCTTACTGTCAGCGAGGAAACGGGCGCCTTCTGGCTGGCGAAAACGGCCGATGGCATCAAATTGCTGAATAATTCCGCCGCTGTGATTGCCACTTTCAACGAAGCCGGAGCGGCAGCACTTCGGGTTTCAGGGGATTATGTTTTAAATCCTGCCAGCAAAGACTCTCTGACTTTATATGTGCCGGGGCGAAAACAAGCCATTACGCTGCCTGCAGGCAGTGAGCCCTGGGAGCAGAATACCGGTGAGTTCCTGATAACGACCAAAGGTGAGCAGAAAAAAGTGAATGCCATTGTTGCTCCTTCTGGCGGAGTCATAGGCGGGACTCAGAATGTTGGCTGGCTGGCGCAAATTTCCAGTGCTGAAGTAATAGATCACCGTTTGTGGTTGCGCAATGATCAAGGTGATGTGGTGAATGTGGTTGATGCCACAGGCAAGGCATTGCTGAATCAGAAGAGTATCAGCACTCTGGAAGGCAGCCGTATCGAACCTCTGACTGCCAGTATTGATACAGCTTCAGCGCCACAGGCACTTGCACTGGTGCGCCCTGGTAATACTGACAGCAAAAATGGCGCGGGTTTCCTGCGTCCGGATGGCACCCTTCAGCTTGATACTAAATGGCAGGATATTGAACCTGCTGACAGCAGCAATAACATCGGTCAGTTCATCGTGAGAACAGCCGATGGCACTGGCGTGGTGGATGTGCAGGGCAAGGTTATTATCCCGCTGACTGAAGATAATATTTCTCCTTTTGTGCAGGGTTACGCTCTGGACTATCTGAATGGAAAACTGACCGCACTTGATCACGCCGGTAAGCATTATGATTTGCCGAACGTGTTTGAGATTGAATCCCTCGGCAATGGCTGGTTCCGCTATCGTGAAACGGCAGCCGAGGGGGCGTTGTGGGGCATCTACGACGTCATCAGTCAGAAGACTGTCCTGCAACCGGCGTATCAGGATGTAGGCGATTACTCAGAGGGGCTGGCCGCATTCAAATCACCGGAGGGGCTGTGGGGGATCCTCGACAGTCAGGGGAAAGTGGTTGTAACGCCGAAATATGCTGAGGCCCGCCGCATTAACTCCGCCCTCTGGTTACTGACGCAACCTGCAACCGACGGACAATCTGAATCGTCTGTTCTGGCAGAAATCACAGGCAATGACGCGCAACCAAGAATTGCACCTGTCGCCGGACTCACCGTAAATCAGTTTAGTGACGGGCGTATTCTGGCTACTTCTGCGGCCGGTCAGTCCTGGCTTCTGGATGCTAAAGGTAATATTCAGCTTCATGAGCAGCAGACACGTATCAGTGCGCTCGGCGACTGGGTCAAATTATCGCGCCAGCCTCAGCAAGGATATCTGTCTGCGCAAGGCGAATGGCAAATTCAACCTGTGGGTGAAAGCCGGAGTTCTGCTTTTGTACGAGGGCGGGCCTTGCGCTCAACGCCAGCAGGCTATGAGCTGATTGATGACAAAGGTGTGCGCGTGGCAGCCATGCCGGAAGGGCAGTGGAGCATGCCGCCAGAGAGCGGCTGGTCTGTGTCCTATGATCCGCAGGACAACGAGCCTGCGACACGTTATGTCGATAATACCGGTAAACTGGTTCTCACGGTTCAGGGTCACGCCAGTCAGATGGTCGATGATCATGCCGTACTGACGCGTGCTGATGGGACAAAAACCTGGATTAACGGGCAGGGTAAACAGACTGATGGCGTCTCTTACGCTGATTTAGGTTTGCCTGTCGACGGGCTGGCATTCGCCAAAACTGACGGTAATTATGGTTATGTCGATGCGCAGGGCAACTTCGCGGTGGTACCGGTGTTTAGCGCCGCGTCGCCGTTTGACAGCGGAGTGGCGGTCGTTTCCACACAGGCCATGTCGATGATGATCGACAAAACGGGTAAACCTCTGGCGCGTGTTGATAAGGAATGTGGTATTAGCGTCTTATATGGCGCTGGTAGCGCGCGTCAGTGGCCGGCGACAATGCCGGAAAACTGCAAACCTTAAGACACTTTTCCGGCTTGCAAAACCCGCTGCGGCGGGTTTTTTTGTGCTAATGTTTAACTGTAATGGCAGTGAACTATCTCAATTGAAAGGATAAATTATGATTCCGCAGATCCCACTCAAATACAGGGACGCAGAGCGCTGGTCGTTTGGTGATACTGAATCGTCAGCTGACGAACTGGCTAAGCGCGTTATTGCTGGCACAAAAACCGCCACCTGTTCAAATCTTGATGATGATCCTGAACCTGAGCCGGGTGAAATCTTTGTGGTAGTTGATGGCCGCAATAATCCGGTGTGTGCCGTGCAACTGACCGAAGTGAAACAAGTGCCTTTTGATCAGGTAACAGAACAACATGCCTGGGAAGAAGGAGAAGGTGACCGGACGCTGGAATACTGGCGCAAAGAGCACCAGCGTTTCTTTGAGGAATATGAAATGTTTGAACCGACTATGCCTCTGTTACTCATGAAGTTCCGGATGGTTGAAAAGTTCTAAACCCTTCCAGAGGCCTGATGCAGAAATCAGGCCTTTTCATTCGTCAGTGAAATGATCAACCTGATGTTTTCAGTGTTCGACCAGGAATACGTCATGTCCGTTAATCAGCCATCGTTTTCTGCTTCTTCCGCAGTCCCTTATTTTAACCAGTGGGAAGATCCTGACTGTGCGGCCGGGATTATTGCCGGAGATATCAAACTCAGTGATATCAGTTTGTGGCCTCAGTCGGGCGCATCAGAGCAGCAGGAGTTTATTGAGTGGGCAAACCATGTTTGCGGGATGTGTTGCCTGAAAATGGTGCTGGCCGCTGTTTCAGGCAAAGTAGTGCCTGTTTTGAAACTGACCTACCGCAGCTTGTCCTACGGGGCATATATTCGCGAGGGTGACAACATTAAGGGGCTGATCTACGCGCCTTTTGTTGAATATGTCCGGCAGGAGTTGGGGCTTGAAGCTCAGGTGAAGGTAGATATCTCGGCACAAGAAATTGCCGGTCAGCTGCAGGAACACCGGTTTTTTATGGCTTCGGTGCATCCTTCGGTTCGTATCCCGGACTCCACACCCCCGCACAAAGGCGGTCATCTGGTGCTGGTAACGCGAGCGGATGCTCAGACTGTGACCTTTCATAACCCTTCAGGTCACAATGTTTCTACCCAACAGGATGTCACGTTACCTGTGGAAACTTTCGCGCGCTTTTTTGCCGGGCGGGGTATCTCTCTGGTCAAAAAAACTCAACCTCAACAGTGACTCACGCCGTCCGACCGCAAGCGGCGTGGCGAACTCAATTCCGTTCGCCACGCTGTGTTACTCCAGTCGCATGATCCACTCATCTTTCTGTTCGTCGTACTTTTCTTTATACAACACAGAATGACGGCCATCGAGGACTGCCGGAACGCTGGTGTGGTCATCCCAGGCATCAAGCTGCATGCACAAATCAGGGTCTGATTTGCACGGAATATGCACCTTATCGCCGCCTTTTGCTTCAGGCGTTGAAAGATGTGCATCGTCAATTTCGTAACTGCCAATCCGGATAATCGATTTTCCCATCTGATACTCCTCGCCAGAGTGAAGTAAGCCATTTCAATGACATCAGGTATGACCAGTTGGTCTGCCTTATTTGAGAATAGTCGATAGCACAAAAAGCGCCACCCGAATTTTTGCGGATATTCTTTTTTATGGATGACGAGAAGAGGCAGGATTTTGAACCGGGTGGGCGGTGTTAAAATGCCGGGAGCCGCCTTATGCTAGATGCAGCGGCTCAGAAAAGGATTAAAGCTGATTAAATCTTACTGACACAGGCATCGCGTTAATCTGGTTGCGGCCATTATTTTTGGACAGATACAAGGCCTCATCTGCGGCACTGACGATATCCGACTGATCTTCAATGCCTGGATCCTGGTCCGGCATATAAGTCGCAATCCCCTGACTGATGGTGACGCGGTTAAATTCACTGAAGCTATGCTTGATGCCCAGCGATTCAATCGATTCCATAATGTGTTGTGCGACAATCCATGCGCCTTTCAGGTCAGTATCCGGCAGAATGGCAGCGAACTCTTCACCGCCAAAACGTGTCACGACGTCAGTGCTGCGTTTGAGTGATTTGCGCAAGGTGCGTGCGACTAAACGCAGGCAGGCATCACCGGAAAGATGGCCGTAATGGTCGTTAAAGTGTTTGAAGTAGTCTATGTCGATCATCACTACGGTCAGCGGCGTGCGGTTCCGTTTGGCGCGCATATATTCATGGCTGAGCACTTTTTTGAACTCGCGGCGGTTAGGCAGTTTGGTCAGTGAATCTGTGCGTGCCTGGATTTCCAGCCGGCGGTTGGCTTTGACCAGCTTCAGTTCCAGCAATTTGCGTTCATGAACGTCTTCGGCGGTACCGTACCAGCGTTGAATCGAGCCATCGGAGGCATAGCTGGCTGCTGCGCGGATACGCATCCAGTTCCAGCCGCGATCTACGTGACAAAAGCGGACTTCAATATCCAGCGGCGCGCCTGTTTTCAGGCATTGTTCCCAGGTCTGAACGGCGGCGCGGCGGTCTTCCACATGCATACTCTGGATCCACTTGTCTGCCAGAATATCCTGCCGGGTCATGCCGGTTATCCGTTGAAAGCGTGAACTGACATCATTGAGCATCCCGCGCGGATCGGCTGTCCACGGGATTTGCGGGTTAAGCTCAACCATGTTGCGATAATGCTCCTGGCTTTCGCGCAGGGCTCTTTCCATTCGTTTGAGGCTGGTAATGTCAGTCATCGCGACGGAAAGGCCATTCAGCTGATTCTGACCGTCATAAGCCGCTTTAATACGCACGAAGAAAACCTGATTTTTTCCGGGAACGGAAAACTCACGATCGGGTGTTGTTTCGTTACGCTGGGCCAGTTCCAGCGCGTTATTCAGCAGAGGGGAAAGCCCTGGCAGGAAAACGCCGACTTTTCGGCCGATCGCTTCGTAGGGTTGCAGGCCGATAATAGTGGCCATTGCGTCATTGACCGTGACGTATCGCATCTGCAAATCAATGAAACACAGGCCAACCGGCGCATTGGAATAGATTGTTTCTAGCTGGAAGAGACGCTGACCCGGCGCCTGATCGAGGCTGGTCAGATTGCGATCAATCCCGCGATAGCCACGGAAGTTCCCCTCATCATCAAAGAGCGGAACACCGCTGGTTTCGAGAATGACTTCAGTGCCGTCCGGGCGGATATTACGGTTCAGTAATCCACCGAAAGGGGCGCGACGCTCAACGATGGCAGCAAATTGCTCGCCAACGCGGCGGGCTTCATCCGGAGGCATAAAATCGAAAGGGGTTTTCCCTAATACTTTTTCAGGCGGAACGCCCAGGAACTCGATGCATTTGTTGGAGGAGAAAACATAACGCCCCTGCGCATCGACTTCCCAGATCCAGTCAGAATTGTTATCGATAATGTCTCGCAGGCTGGCCATTTGCTGTAAAAGCAGCCCATCTGCTGATTCGAGTTTCATTTCATCCGACATGATACTTCTCCGACTGGCAGGTCTTTACTCAACATCAGGCATTAAGATTTATATCTGAAAATGATATATCACTGACAATGTTATCTTGATGGCAATAATACATGCCACGATAGGATTATTCCTACTTATAATTCAATAAACCTTTCTTGATAATATAAGTCGCTATCCGATATATGAAGCATAAAATGCTCTGCTACTAATTGTTATATACACTTTGGCACCGTGATTTCACCTAAAAGTTCAGTTGCACAGTATTCACAGAAATGCCGTTATCAGGTGTTTTTGTCGGTATGAATGAAGGTTAAGCAGAATATTCTGCGCCGTCGGAATGCTCCTCTGGCACAGAAGATTGCGGGAAAGTTAAGTCTGATTAATCGTTCGACAATGTCTGCGGACGTATCGCACCGTCTCTTACCAGTTCACGCGGCAGGCTGTTTTTAATACGACTACCGATGCGTTTTGCCAATCCCAATGGCTGGCCAAGCCAGGTCACCAGACATTCATCAGCGGGTGGCGTGTCGTCCGGATAGATATCGACGCCACGGAACCAGCTTTGCGCCAGTTCATCATTTATCTCAAAGCGGTTTTTGGCATCTTTGACACTGAAAGCCACCACAGCTTCATGCTGCCAGCGAAATCCTTTCGGAAAACGCTCCGCCAGCCGCACACCGATACGGGAAAAACGGACTTTGCCAAAAACAGGTTCCAGCACGGCAGGGAACAGCCAGATTTCTTTATCACGCTGCCATAATGTGTATTGTTTCTCAGGCCAGGAAAGCCCTGAGAGACCCGCTGCCTTGATAATTTCGGCGCTGTCTTGACGGGAAAGTGGCGAGAACGGGAAACGCCCCACTTTATATCCCGGGACTGGCAGACACGGAACAGAATCGGTTTTACGAAAGCGCGCGACAAAGAAACCTTCGCTGTCATAAACCTGCGGAAATACGTGCAAATAGCCTTCCGGTGTGACGGCTTTACCGGCGTCTGTGAATAACTCAGCCAGCGACTCCACTTCAACCGCATCCCTGTAGGTATCGAGTAACCACTGACAGACCTGCTGGTTTTCCTGTGCGTTAAGGGTGCAGGTGGAGTAGACCAAAACACCGCCAGGTTTAAGCGCATGAAACGCGCTGTCGATCAGTTCACGCTGAGTCGAGGCAATTTCAGTCACGCTGTTTTCAGACCAGTTGCTCATGGCGTCAGGGTCTTTGCGGATAACGCCTTCGCCGGAGCAGGGCGCATCAAGCAGGATAGCGTCAAACGTTTCAGGCAGAGCAGCACCAAATACGCGTCCGTCAAAGTGAGTCAGCGCCGTATTACTGACGCCACAGCGGCTGATATTTGCGTGCAGCACTTTGACGCGGCTGGCGGAATATTCATTGGCAATAATGCCACCCTGATTTTCCATCAGCGCCGCGATTTGCGTGGTTTTAGAGCCGGGTGCAGCAGCCACATCCATCACCAGAACCGGTTGGGTATCGTTGGCAAATAACGCCGTGACCGGCAACATGGAACTGGCTTCCTGAATATAGAAAAGGCCGGCCAGATGCGATAAGGCATTGCCCAGACGTGTATCGTCCAGGACGTTGCGGTTTATCCAGAAACCTTCCGCACACCAGGGCACAGGCTCCAAATCCCACTGATGATTGCCGGCAAGTTCAAGGAAATCCGTCACGCTTATTTTCAGGGTATTCACCCGCAGACTGGGGCGGAGAGGGCGCTGGCAGGCCGCAATAAAATCGTCCATGCTCAGTTCAGCGGGCATGACTGCGCGTGTGGCTTCCAGAAAAGCGGCGGGTAATTTATCAGTAAAAGTGCTGGCGGTAGTGAGCTTTGACAAAGGTGCGGTTCCAGAGCTGAAGAAGATTTTCTGCCGCGGAGTTTACCATATTTACCCTTGATGAGAGGGCTGCGCGCGTTGCCTGATAAAGAAAAGGCCACCCGAAGGTGGCCCTGATCAACATAATATCGGTTAATTTCTCGGGATTGCCGTTCCCCATTTCTGCCAGTCTTTTGGTGCTTCAGGATTGAGCAGGAAATGATTACCGTTGGCGGCTTTCGGCGCCAGTGGCGTGGTTGGCGGCGTCGCAAAGGCGATACCTCCGCGAATAAATTGCTGGAATGTGCCGCTTTTGAACACGCCACCGGTCAGACCGAATTGCAGGTCGTAACCAGAGGCCAGCCAGAACACGGAGTTTTCCCGCACCAGATATTGATATTTTTTACTGATACGAAGCGTCACATTCACCCGATCCGCCATGGCGCCCAGATAGAAGCCCGATACGGTACCGACTTCAATTCCGCGGAACAGCACCGGCGTGCCGATTTGCAATGAACCGACTTCGGCTGCATCGACCACGATACCCAGGCCATCCGTATAGCGCGAGTCGGTGATGGTGGAGTCCTGCAAATCAAAGTTGCGCGCTGGCGCGCCTTTGCCTGCTTCTACATTAATGTAGGGCTGGAGAAGCGTATCGAGATTGCTGACGCCACCGGCGGAAATTTCTGGTGAAACGATTGAGAACCGGGTGCCGCGACGGGCAAAGTTTTCAACGTATTCCGGATACAACACGGCTTTGGCGGAAACCTGATTCAGTTGCGGATCCAGTTTCAGCGACTCCACCTGACCGATGGTGATGCCCAGATAACGAATAGGCATGCCGGCGGAAAGCTTACTGGCATCATAAGTATTCAGCGTTATCTGGCTGCCAACTGCGCGTGCCGAAGTTTCTGAATCATACAGAACACGCTTCGCCCCTTTGCTGGCGGTGACGCCATCAAGATTATCGAAGCTGATAGCGCCTTTAAGCGCGCGATCCAGCGGAGAGGCCTGAACGGTCAGCCCGCTGCCGTTGAGCTGTACTTTAGCGCCACCTTCTGCCCAGAAAATGGTCTTCTCTGTCAGCAGGTTGCGATATTGCGGCTGAATATAAACATCAACTTCAAATTCATTGGCTTTAGGACGGACATTGACTATCTGGCCTACCTGGAATTTCCGGTAAAGCACGACTGAACCTGTCTGAACATCAGGCAGGCTTTTAGCGGTCAGTGTCAGCGTGGCGCCCGGTTGCTCGCCCTGAATGCCTTCGGCAGCTTTTTCGGCATTACTGTAAAGCGGATATTTTTGTGCAGGTGCGCCTTTGGTGCCTGGAATAATACGCACACCACCATCGACCCATTCCTGAGCGCTGGCACCAAGGACTTCCATACCATCGACACCCAGTTTCACATCAACGCGGCTGTTGACCACAAACTTGCTGTCTTTATGCAGCAAGTTTTTATATTCCGGCTTGATAGCAACATTAAACACAATGCCTTCATCTGTTAGCGTCCGGTCAATAATCGTACCGACGTTGAGGCCGTAAAGTTTAATGGGCTGTCCCGCATCAATACCGTAACTCTGCGGTGCAATCAGCTGAACTTTGAGTATGTCAGGGTTCTGCAACAATCGCTGATTACTGTCGAGCACCACAAAATGCTTTTGCGGCTCACCATCGCCGGGGATCAGTTCCAGCGTATTACCGGTCAGCAACTGGCTGAGATTGGCATTATTGAGGCTGATTTTCGGACTGTTCATTTCAATGCGCGTGCCGGTACGCATCATGTCGAGCACTGAAGGATCAACCGTCAGTTTACCGGTGACTTTATTATCCGGCTGTAATGTGATTTTGGTCAGCGTACCGACCTGTAAGCCCTGATACATCAGTGGTGTCTGGTCTTCGGATAGCCCGTTACCATCGGGTAAATCCAGATTGATTTCCACACCACGCTGGCTTTGCGCCAGATCCGGATAGAGCACGTATGACTGATCGGCTTTTGCCTGTTTTCCGTCATTCGGGGAATCCATAGCGATCGCGCCATTCACCAGTGCTGCCAGACTTTCCATCTGAACTTTCGCTCCGCTCAGACTCAAATCTGCCTTAAAGCCTGAAACGTTCCAGAAACGGGTATTTTCTTTGACCAGATTTGCAAAGCGTTTGTCGACCAGTACGTCAATCGTCACGCCTTCATTGCCACTTTCAATATCGTAATCATAAACCTTACCGACCGGAATTTTACGGTAATACACCAGCGAACCGGTGTTCAGTGAACCCAGATCCTTGGCATGCAGATGGACCATCAGTTCGCCGGTATTGAGACGGAATTTAGGCTGTGTATCGAGCGCCACAAAGTGGTCTTTCTCTTTTCCAGGCCCTGGCATCATGCCGATATAGTTACCGCCCACCAGCGCATCAAGTCCTGAAACGCCCGCAAGAGACGCTTTCGGAGTGACCAGCCAGAACTGCGTGCCTTCACGCAGGGCATCAGACAAGTCACTTTTAATACTGACTTTCACCTGAATAGTGCGCAGGTCTTTCGTCAGGCTGATCGATTCCACCGTGCCAACTTCCACGCCCTGATAACGCACCGGCGTACGGCCAGCGACAATACCTGCCGCTGACTGGAAATCGATAGTCACAGTGTTTCCACGTTCCTGATAGTTGCTGTAAATCAACCATCCGGCGATCAGTAAAGCAATAAACGGCAGAAGCCAGAACGGCGAAATCCGGCGTCTGTGTTTAATACGTGCTTCAGTCGGTGTATTCGGCGTTTCCTGTTGCATGTGCATCCCAAATCAAGCGGCTATCAAGCCATTCAACGGCAAGAACGGTCAGAATTACGGCAGCGCCAAAGTAAAAGGCGGCCGGTCCCATCGTAAAAGACAAAAGCTGGTCTCGGTTAACCAGCGACATCATTAATGAAATAACAAACAAATCCAGCATCGACCAGCGTCCTATCCAGTGCACCAGACGGAAAAGGCGGATACGTGTTTTAAGTCCCTGAATCGCTTTGAAATGAATGCTGAGAAGCAGCGTCAGCATCACGATCACTTTTGTAAATGGCACCAGCACGCTGGCGATAAATACAATGGCGGCGAT
Source organism: Rahnella sp. AN3-3W3 (assembly GCF_003263545.1). Classification (NCBI taxonomy): domain Bacteria; kingdom Pseudomonadati; phylum Pseudomonadota; class Gammaproteobacteria; order Enterobacterales; family Yersiniaceae; genus Rahnella; species Rahnella sp. AN3-3W3. Next base: position 114,342 of record NZ_JYDG01000020.1, on the reverse strand, counting down.
CGGTACGTTCCCCGATGTGGCGAGCGACACAACACCGGAAAATATAGTGTCCTTCAGCTGTTGCCCGTTGGCATAGATGATGGAAATGGGCAGCAAATTGGCCGGGATTAAAAAGACAATGGCGGCAATCAGAGCAGCCCAGGTTTTCTGCAAACTGTGCTTATAGCGCAGACGCATCGGAACATGGCAGCGCGGGCAGCGTCCGCGCTCATCCGGAATACCGGTAAATTTGCAGGCCAGACACAACCGCAATGAAGAGGGCAATCCTTTTGGCTGACGCTGCGGGTAAAACTCTTCCCATAACTGCTCGATGTTGAGATTTATCATGGTCAGCGTGACCATCAGCGTCATCATCAGATAGGCGGCCAGCGCAATACCGACGTTGATGTCGGCATATTCTTTAACTTTGATGCTGGCAACGGCCATTCCTACCAGATAAATATCCAGCATCACCCAGTCTTTGAGGCGATCGAGCATCAGCAGCACTGGTTTCAGATTCATCCCAAGCTTGCTGCCAAAATGCAGATAAAGAATGGAGACGGCGAGTGTCAGCGGTGCACCGATGGTACAAAAGGCCACCATGCTGGCGGTCACGGGATCACCCTGTTGCGACATCTGCCAGATACCTTCAAGCAAACTGGCGTCAATGCGTGTCCCCAGCAGACGAATGCTGATCAGCGGTTCGGTATACGCGAAAGGCATCAGCAATAATATGCTGATAGCCATCGTGATCAGTCGCGGCAGGGAACAAACCCTGCCTTTTTCAACTTTCGCGTTACAACGCGGACAATGAGCTGTCTGCGTGCGTTGCAGCGACGGAAGTGTGAAAAGCGTGTCACACTCGCTGCATCGCTGATAGCGAATCTGTGGTATCTGGGCTGAAATTGTGTGTATTTTCATAGTGCCTGAAATAGTAAAGAATACCTGTTGTTACAATTACGCATCCCGCGAAGGGGTCAGGCGAGGCCATCAGGCCAAGATCAGCCAGGTTTTTTTGACAAAATAACGTATTATGCGGTCGGCAAACAGTTATTGTAGGTGAGTCTTTTTGATGTCACACAGGATTAACCTTGTTCATATGGGCATTTAATGCTTATTTTATAGGGGTTAAGCACAACAGAATGGCTCAGTGCCCTTAGGTTATTATTGGTTACTACATGAATAAAGAAGCATTCTACACGGAATTAAAACGTGATTTGAGCGCGTTGATCGCCGGAGAAAACAATTTTATTGCGACTCTGTCGAATGCGAGTGCTTTACTTTTTGAACGCCTTGAAGGCGTTAATTGGGTAGGTTTTTATCTGATGGATGGCACAACGCTGGTGCTGGGACCATTCCAGGGTAAAATTGCCTGCGTGCGTATTCCGGTAGGAAAAGGTGTTTGCGGTACGGCAGTGGCGGAAAATACTGTGCAACGTGTGGGTGATGTTCATGCCTTCCCGGGCCATATCGCCTGTGACGCAGCAAGTAATGCCGAAATCGTTCTGCCAGTAACAGTAAATGGCAAAGTGATCGGCGTATTAGACATTGATAGCACCGTTTATCAACGCTTCGACGAAGCCGATGAACAGGGGCTGACAGAGTTAGTCAGCGGGCTTTGCCAGCATCTCGAAAACTGCGATGCTGAAAAATATGTCAATCTGATCGTAAGTTGATCGTCGGATAACGTGGCATTTAATAACGGCGTCATTATAATGACGCCTGTTCATGCCTGCGCCGGTTGGCAAACCCGTTGTAATCAGGAAATTTCATGGAAAATCAACCTAAGTTGAACAGTAGTAAAGAAGTCATCGCCTTTTTGGCTGAGCGGTTCCCGCTCTGTTTTACCGCCGAAGGCGAAGCACGCCCATTAAAGATCGGTATCTTTGCGGATTTGGTCGAGCGCGTGCAAGGTGAAGAGAATCTGAGCAAAACTCAGTTACGCTCTGCTCTGCGTCTGTATACCTCAAGCTGGCGCTATCTGTACGGCGTCAAAGTTGGCGCAGAACGCGTTGACCTTGATGGTAATTCATGTGGCGTTCTCGAAGAGCAGCACGTTGAACATGCCCGTAAACAGTTGGAAGAAGCAAAAGCCCGCGTTCAGGCACAACGTGCAGAACAACAGGCTAAACGTCGTGAAGCCGGTGAAACCACTGAGCCACGTCGTCCACGTCCGGCCGGTAAAAAACCCGCGCCGCGTCGTGAAAATGCGCCCGCTGCTGTAGCTGGTCAGGAAAATCGCAAACCACGTACACCTCGCCCACCGCGTGAGGAAAAACGTGAACCGCGTCAGGTGCCAGTAACAGACATTTCAAAACTGCAAATTGGCCAGGAAATCAAAGTCAGAGCAGGACAGAGTGCAATGGATGCAACCGTTTTGGAAATTGCCAAAGACGGTGTACGCGTTCAACTCTCTTCGGGTCTGGCGATGATCGTGCGCGCAGAACACTTGCAGTTCTGATACGGAGGCCAACTCAGGCATGAACAAATTTGTCAGATTAAGCGTTATTGCGGGTCTGTTAATGGCAGGAGCAGGGCTGGTGAACACCAGCTTTGCAGCGAACGAGAGTACACCGGTGACTCTCGCTCAACTCCCTAATTTAACTCAGGATCCTCAGGATGCAACGGTGAGCGAGCGTGTTACTGCTCGCTTTACCCGTTCACATTATCGTCAGTTCGACCTTAATGCAGATTTCTCAGCGAAAATCTTCGACCGTTACCTCAACATGCTCGATTATGGCCATAACGTATTAATGGCTTCCGATGTCGCACAGTTTACTGATAAACGTGCAACCTTGGGTGAGGAACTGAAAACCGGTCAGTTAACCACGCCATATGCTCTTTTCAATCTGGCTCAAAAACGCCGCTTTGAACGCTATGACTATGCGTTGAAAGTGCTTGAGCGCCCGATGGATTTCACGGGCAACGACACGATTGAACTTGATCGCACTAAAGCACCGTGGCCGAAAGACCGCGCTGAGCTGGACAAATTGTGGGATGCGAAAGTCAAATATGACGAGCTGAACCTCAAACTGACTGGCAAAAACGATCAGGAAATCCGTGACGTGCTCTCCAAGCGTTATCATTTTGCGATGAAGCGTCTGACACAAAGTAACAGCGAAGATGTTTTCCAGCTGGTGATGAATGCCTTCGCGCATGAAATCGATCCGCACACCAACTATCTCTCGCCCCGCAGCACCGAGCAGTTTAATACCGAAATGAGCCTGTCTCTGGAAGGTATTGGCGCGGTATTGCAGGGCGACGACGATTACACAGTCATCAATTCGATGGTAGCTGGCGGCCCGGCGGCCAAAAGCAAAGCTATTGCAGTCGGTGACCGTATTGTCGGTGTAGGCCAGGTTCAGGCAGGAAAACAAACGCCAATTGTCGATGTGATTGGCTGGCGTCTTGATGACGTCGTCGCGCTCATCAAAGGGCCGAAAGGCAGCAAAGTCCGTCTGCAAATCTTGCCGGCCGGCAAGAATGCTAAAAACCACGTGATCACGCTGACTCGCGAGAAAATCCGTCTGGAAGATCGCGCAGTTAAAATGACCATTAAGAATGTTGGCGCTCAAAAAGTCGCTGTGATGGACATTCCTGGTTTCTACGTTGGCCTGACGGATGACGTAAAAGTTCAGTTGCAGAAAATGGCGAAGCAGAACGTCAACAGTCTGGTTATCGATCTCCGTACTAACGGCGGTGGTGCACTGACTGAAGCGGTTTCGTTGTCTGGTCTGTTTATTCCGAGTGGCCCGGTGGTTCAGGTTCGCGATAACAACGGCCGCATCCGTCAGGACAGCGATACCGATGGCGTCGTTTACTATAAAGGCCCGCTGGTGGTTCTGGTTGATCGCTTCAGTGCTTCTGCTTCCGAAATCTTTGCAGCCGCAATGCAGGATTACGGTCGTGCGCTGATTGTCGGTGAGCCAACCTTCGGTAAAGGTACCGTTCAGCAATATCGTTCGCTGAACCGTATTTATGACCAAATGCTGCGCCCGGAATGGCCAGCACTCGGTTCCGTGCAATACACTATCCAGAAGTTTTATCGTATCAACGGTGGCAGTACTCAGCGTAAAGGGGTGACCCCGGACATTCTGATGCCAACCGGTATTGAATCGATTGAAACCGGCGAGAAGTTCGAAGATAACGCACTTCCGTGGGATAGCATTAATGCGGCAACTTACACCAAATTAGGCGACATGAAACCGTTCCTGCCTGAATTGCTGAAAGACCATGAAGCCCGTATTGCGAAAGATCCAGAGTTCCAGTACATCCAGCAAGACATTGCCCATTACAAGGCGCTGAAAGACAAACGTAACATCGCCTCTCTGAATTACGCGCAGCGTGATAAAGAAGATAAAGAGGACGATGCCCTGCGTCTTAGCCGTCTGAATGAACGCTTCAAGCGTGAAGGTAAGAAGCCGCTTAAATCTCTCGACGATTTGCCGAAAGACTACGTTGCTCCGGATCCTTATCTCGATGAAGCTGACCATATTGCTGTTGATCTCGGCAAACTGGAAAAGGCTCAGGCCGACCAGACTGCTGCGAAATAAGCACGCAGTTGGACAAATAAGAAGCGCACTCCGGTGCGCTTTTTTTATGCGTGAATTATGAAAAATCTTCTAAATTTCAGGCTTGTCTGTGAAATAAAACGCTTCAAAATGTAAAGTATTGTGATTTTAGACCTTCAGAACGCACGGGCTCTTGAATCTTAGTAAGAAGCCCATAGGATCAGTACAGCCGGGTGTGCTATGTGCCGGTGGTTAAACTCTGCCAATAACAATGAAGTAACAATGAGGAAGTAAAATTTTATGATGCGTATAGCGTTGTTCCTGCTGACTAACCTGGCCGTTATGCTGGTATTCGGGCTGGTGCTTAGCCTGACTGGCATTCAGCACAGCAGCGTGCCGGGATTGATGATCATGGCCGGGCTGTTTGGCTTCGGTGGTGCAATTGTCTCGTTGCTGATGTCTAAATGGATGGCGTTACGCTCGGTGGGTGGTGAAGTTATCGAGCAACCTCGCAATGAAACTGAACGCTGGTTGATGGAAACCGTTCGTCGTCAGTCTCAGCAGGCGGGTATTGGTATGCCACAGGTCGCGATTTATCACGCGCCAGATATTAATGCGTTCGCGACAGGCGCGCGCCGCGATGCCTCTCTGGTAGCTGTCAGCACCGGACTGCTGCAAAGCATGAGTCAGGATGAAGCCGAAGCGGTTATCGCCCACGAAATCAGCCACATTGCGAATGGCGACATGGTGACCATGACCCTGATCCAGGGTGTGGTGAACACCTTCGTTATCTTCATTTCACGTATTATCGCGCAGGTGGCTTCTGGTTTCCTTTCCGGTAACCGTGATGGCGAAGAGAGCAGTAACGGTAACCCGTTGATTTATTTTGCCGTGGCAACTGTACTTGAACTGGTATTCGGTATTCTGGCCAGCATCATCACCATGTGGTTCTCGCGTCACCGTGAATTCCATGCCGATGCGGGTTCTGCAAAACTGGTAGGTCGTGAGAAAATGATTGCTGCATTGCAGCGTCTGAAAACCAGTCATGAACCGCAGGAAGCGGGAAGCATGATGGCGTTCTGTATTAACGGTAAATCGAAATCATTCAGTGAGTTGTTTATGTCTCACCCACCGCTGGATAAGCGTATTGAAGCATTGCGCAGCGGTGCATACATTAAATAAGAAGCAAATAAGAAGCCAATAATCAGCCTCTGGCGATGATTGGTTAATAAAAGCCCGGCCATTATAGCCGGGCTTTTTCATGCCTGAATTTTACAGCTTAGCGTTTTCTGCTTCACGCTGACTGCTGATTTTTTGCGTCATTCGCAGCAGACTGACCAGAGCGCCGGTGCCTGCGAGAGTTCCGGCGAGGATCAAAGAAGCGTGCGTACCGTGCTGAGGGAACAGGTTAAACATCAGTGCGACCATTGCCGCGCCGGTAGTTTGTCCCAGAAGGCGCGCTGTACCCAACAGGCCACTGGCTCCGCCACTGCGATTGCGCGGTGCTGAGCTGATAATTGTGTGGTTATTGGGTGACTGAAATAACCCGAAACCGGCTCCGCAGAGTAACATGCGCCAGATAATGTTCAGATGCGAAGGCTCGGGTGGCAGTAATGAAAGTGAAAATAGCCCGAATGAAAAGACCACCAGACCAATTCCGCCCAGCATTCCGGGATGGAAGCGCTCCACCAGTCGGCCTGCAATCGGCGCCATCACCATCGTCGCCAGCGGCCACGGCGTCAGCAGAAGGCCGGTTTCAACTGAATTCAAACCCAATGTATTTTGCAGGAAGAAGGGCAGGGAAACAAATGCCAGCATCTGTGCGCTAAAAGAGCACAGTGATGTCCCGAGCGACATACTGAAAATCGGAATACGCAGCAAATCAACCGGCAGCAGCGGAAAGGGTCTCGTCAGCTGACGGCGAACAAAGAACCAGCCAATGACCAGAAGAGCAATGACTTCGCCGAGGATCAGCATATGATTCATTCCTTGCGCAAACCCGCTGATGGCGCTGATCAGTAAACCAAAAGTCAGAGCGTTCATCACGCTGCTGGTAATATCAAAACGCTGCCCCTGACTGCGTGTGGAGTTCGCTGGCAGAAACTTCAGACCCAGAATCAGAGCAACAATACCGATCGGCACGTTGATGGCAAACAGCCATTGCCAGGACGCGACAGAAAGGATGCCCGCAGCGATGGTCGGTCCGGCAGCAGCAGACACGGCCACAATCAGCGCATTGATGCCCACGCCGCGCCCTAAGAATCGCTGAGGATAAATAATCCGGATAAGCGCGGTGTTCACACTCATGATCGCGGCGGCGCCAAAACCTTGTAAAACGCGGGCGACCGTCAGTGTCAGCAGAGAATCTGAGAGGGCGCAAAAAAGTGAGGTGATACTAAACACCAACAGCCCGGTCTGATAAATGCGGCGGTAGCCGAAAATATCGCCAAGCGATGCCAGAGAAAGCAGCGAAATGGTAATCGCCAGCTGGTAGGCATTCACCACCCAGATTGACGTCGCCGGACTGGCATGGAAATCATTGGCAATTGTCGGGAGCGCGACGTTTGCGATCGCCCCGTCCAGCACAGAAACGGTGATCCCCAGCGCAATCGCCAGGATCGCGCCGTATCGTTGTGGAAGAGGTAAGCCATCAGTGGGTGTTGGAGTCATGAGTTCTGTCAGTGCGTAGTCATCAGTAAGGGGAATATTACTACGCTAATCAACGTAAAGTGACTATTGTCACATGATGAAATGAATTATTTATCTCTTCGCCGGGAATGAAACTGGCTTAACAGTTCTTACATTCTCAATCAATGGGTTGATTGCTTCTGTACAAGGCTTACCACTATAATAAAAACCACGTTCTATTTTTTTTGAAACAAAACCAACGCGAGCAGGTAACTCACCCTATGGCTATCGCAGATCTTGATAAGCAACCCGATTCCGTCTCATCTGTCCTGAAAGTTTTTGGTATTTTACAGGCGCTGGGCGAAGAACGTGAGATTGGTATTACTGAACTTTCTCAACGCGTTATGATGTCTAAAAGCACGGTATACCGTTTCCTTCAGACCATGAAGTCACTCGGCTATGTTGCACAGGAAGGTGAGTCAGAGAAATATTCACTGACTCTGAAATTGTTTGAACTGGGTGCTAAGGCACTGCAAAACGTCGATCTTATCCGCAGCGCTGATATTCAGATGCGCGAATTGTCCCGCCTGACCCGTGAAACTATTCACCTTGGCGCACTGGATGAAGACGGCATCGTCTACATCCATAAAATTGATTCCATGTACAACCTGCGTATGCATTCACGCATTGGTCGCCGCAATCCCCTGCATACCACGGCGATTGGTAAAGTGCTGCTGGCATGGGGCGACAAAGCGGAAGTCAGTACGTTGTTGCAGGAAATTGAATTCACCCGCAGTACCGAAAATACCATCATGAATGCAGCCGATTTGCAGGCTGCATTGGTGCAGGTGCGTGAGCAAGGTTATGGCGAAGATAATGAAGAACAGGAACAAGGTCTGCGTTGTATCGCTGTTCCTGTTTTTGACCGCTTTGGCGTTGTGATTGCCGGGTTAAGCATTTCCTTCCCGACTATCCGTTTCTCTGAAGAAAGCAAAAGCCACTACGTCGAAATGCTGCATACCGCCGCGCGTAATATCTCTGAGCAGATTGGATTCCACGACTATCCGTTCTGAGTAAATGCGGCAATGTAGGCATAAAAAAACCGAAGCCAATGGCTTCGGTTTATTGTTTTCAGCAATCTGAACTTAGCGGTGTGCCAGTTCTGCTGTTTCTTCTGAATTCATCACTTCTTTGTCGGTCTGTTTCAGTAACTGGCTGGTAATCGTACCGGCAGTCATTGATCCGCTGACGTTAAGCGCAGTACGCCCCATATCAATCAATGGCTCGACAGAGATAAGCAGTGCCACCAGCGTGACCGGCAGACCCATAGCAGGTAATACGATCAGCGCAGCAAAGGTCGCGCCGCCACCGACACCCGCCACACCGGCAGAGCTCAGTGTCACGATACCAACCAGCGTCGCAATCCATACTGGATCAAACGGGTTAATACCGACGGTTGGTGCAACCATCACGGCCAGCATTGTCGGGTACAGACCTGCGCATCCGTTCTGGCCGATAGTGGCACCAAAGGAAGCGGCAAAGCTTGCGATAGATTCCGGAATACCCAGACGACGCGTTTGCGCTTCAACACTCAGCGGAATGGTTGCCGCACTGGAACGACTGGTGAACGCGAAGGTCAGCACCGGCCAGACTTTACGGAAGAATTTCGCAGGATTCACGCCAGTGAAAGAAAGCAGTACGGCATGAACCACAAACATAATCCCCAGACCCAGATAAGACGCGACCACGAAGCTGCCGAGTTTAATGATGTCCTGAATGTTGGAACCGGCAACCACTTTGGTCATCAGCGCCAGAACACCGTACGGAGTCAGTTTCATGACCAGACGTACCAGTTTCATCACCCATGCCTGCAGGGTATCGATGAAGACCAGAACACGAGGGCCTTTTTCTGCGTCATCTTTTACCAGCTGCAAGGCGGCAACACCCACGAAAGCAGCAAAGATAACGACGCTGATGATTGACGTCGGACTTGCGCCAGTCAGGTCAGCAAACGGGTTCTTAGGAATAAAGGAAAGGATTAACTGAGGCACGCTCAGGTCAGCCACTTTGCCTACATAGTTTGACTGAATCGCAGTCAGACGCGCGGTTTCCTGCGTACCTTGTACCAGACCCTCAGCGGTCAGACCAAACAGGCCGGTAACAAAGATACCCACCAGCGAGGCAATCAGCGTGGTGAAAAGCAGGGTACCGATGGTCAGGAAACTGATTTTGCCCAGCGAAGACGCGTTATGAAGTTTTGCTACCGCACTCAGAATCGAAACGAAGACCAGCGGCATGACAATCATTTGCAGCAACTGGACGTAGCCGTTACCGACAATGTTGAACCAGGTAATAGAGGTTTTCAGTACCGGATCGTCGGAACCATAGATCAGCTGTAAAGCCAGACCAAACACAACACCCATGGCCAGACCGAGTAATACTTTTTTTGCCAGACTCCATTGCTTGTGGCGGGTTTGCGCCAGCAGCAACAGGAGAACAACGAAAACCACTACGTTAAGAACGAGCGGAAGATTCATACCGAACTCCAGACTTATAGTTTTGATATTTAAAACGGGTGTCCCCGACAGGGTTTGCACCATCCCAAAGCAATGGTGAGCAGAATATCAGTTTGGACACCTGAACATTTATATCCAAAAAGAATGCTTTATAACTTTTTGGGTTGATTCGTATCAAATATCGCCAAGTTGCGGGTGTTTTATGCCGGTCAGATGAACAATTTCAGGATGTGATTAAAAATATCAGGATTGATTGCACCAATGATGGGCGTCCAGTCGGGCCAGAACAGCGTTAACCCGACCAGCATCAGACACAACGTCCGTTCCAGCTGATTGCCTTTTTGACTGTTGATGATCGGCAGACGAAAGCGCCAGCGACATGGCCAAAGCAGGGGAACGCCAGCTGGCGTCAGCATATCCGCAAGAATGTGGCTCAGATAACCAATGATCATGGCGTGGAAAGCGTCTACCGGAATGACCCAGTCGTGCGGAAAATGCGTGCGCAAAAGGAAGATACCGCCCGCCACAGCCAGTAAACTGTGGGTAAAACCGCGGTGACCGAATGCCCGGGCGATTGGATGGGAAAGCCACTTCAGACGCTGACCTAGCACGGATTTCGGATGGTCGATGTCGGGCAATAAACAGGTAAGCAGGGACCCTGGAATAATATGCCACCAGTCGCCGAGCGCCAGCTCCGGAGAGAGCTGCGCCTTTTTGGCAAATACCGCACAGGCGATTGAGAAAATGAGATGGCCTTCCGCCGTCATGACGCGTCCGAACTGGATAACTGTTATTTTATCCAGTATAAGTGAAACTGTCACAATCTTGGAAGAGACACCCTGTAACTAATTGTCAACGGACTGATTAAAAAGAAAAAGGCGTATAGAAATACGCCATTTGATTGTCACATTCTGAGCAGTTATCTCGCCAGCCAGCCGCCATCTACCGCAATCGTGTAACCGTTGACGTAATCGGAGGCTTTTGAGGCAAGAAACACTACCGGCCCCATGACATCTTCCGGTAAACCCCAGCGTCCGGCCGGGATCCTGTCGAGAATTTCTTTGCTGCGATCGTCATCGGCGCGAAGTTGCTCGGTGTTGTTGGTGGACATGTAACCCGGCGCGATTGCATTGACATTAACCTTATGCTTTGCCCATTCGTTAGCCATCAGCCGGGTAATCCCCATGACTGCGCTTTTAGATGCGGTATAGGAAGGAACGCGGATCCCGCCCTGATACGACAACATAGAGGCAATATTAATGATTTTGCCGCCATTGCCTTGTTTAATGAACTGCTTCGCTACTGCCTGAGACATAAAGAACAGCGTCTTACTGTTCACATTCATTACGTCGTCCCAGTTTTTCTCGCTGAACTCGATAGCATTTTCGCGGCGGATAATTCCAGCGTTATTGACCAGGATGTTGATATGGCCGAATTCAGAGACGGCTTTTTCGATAAGCGTCGGGATTTCTATAATACTGCTAAGGTCGGCGCGTAAATCGAGAAAGCGGCGGCCGGTGGCGATAATCTTTTGTTCTGTCTCTTCTGGCGCGGACTGGTTGATACCCACAATATCGCAACCCGCCTGAGCGAGACCCAACGCCATGCCCTGGCCAAGTCCGGTATTACAACCGGTCACGATGGCGACTTTGCCGTTTAATTCAAATGAATCGAGGATCATATTCAGAGTCTCTTTTGCAACGGCATGTTCGCCATAAAAATTGAGTGGCTCCGCCTGCGGTGACAGAGCCAGAGAGTTAGCGCAGTTCGCTGACCTTGACGTGATCCATATCGTCGAATACCTGATTTTCTCCCACCATACCCCAGATGAAGGTGTAGTTTTTGGTCCCTACGCCCGCATGAATCGACCAGCTTGGGGAAATTACCGCCTGCTCGTTATGCACTAATAAATGACGGGTTTCCTGCGGCTGCCCCATCATGTGGAATACCGCCGTTTCCGCTTCCATGTTGAAGTAGAAATAGACTTCCATGCGGCGCTCGTGGGTGTGGCAAGGCATGGTATTCCACAGGCTACCTTCTTCAAGCTTGGTCAGTCCCATGGTCAGCTGGCAGGTTTCCAGTACGTCCGGCACGATAAATTTATTGATAGTGCGGCGGTTGCTGGTCGCTGCGTCGCCGATAGTTTGTGGTGAGGCTTCCGCCAGCGTGATCTTTTTGTTTGGAAAAGTGGTATGTGCAGGGGCGCTGTTATAGTAAAACTTGGCAGGTGTAGTCGCATTAACACTACTGAATTCAACAAGTTTTGCTCCCTTGCCGACATACAGCGCTTCTTCATGACCAATTTCATATGTCGTGCCATCAACCACAATTAGGCCTGGCCCGCCAATGTTGATCACGCCCAGTTCGCGACGTTCGAGGAAATAGCTCACGCCAAGTTGCTTGCCGACTTCATCGCCCACGGATACCGTTTTTTCAGCAGGCATGACGCCGCCGACAATGATGCGGTCAATATGGCTGTAGGTCATGGTGTAGGCATTTTTTTCAAAGATTTTCTCGATGAGAAATTCGCGGCGTAATTCAGCGGTATCAAGCGTTTTTGCATGGTCGCTGTGAATGCTTTGACGAACTTGCATGTCGGTGCCTCTCGTTAGATATCGGTTAAGGAGGACTTACCGGGCGAGTCTGACCGTTGCGTGGCAGTGACAGCGTACAGAAGCAGGAGAGCTCCCGGCTCGTCCTTGTTGCAGAAAGAATAGGTTCATTGGCATGCGAATTCAATAAAAATGAAATATCGTTTTATTTATTTTATGAGTCAGTTCAAGGTTTGCGAAATTAAACGCAGATTTGAAAATTGTGGCAGAGGGGGTAAGTAAAGAAGAAAGCTAAAACAGGAAGGGTGCGCAGCAACATGAGCGACTGCGCATAAATTTTAACTGATGTGTGTCACTCGTAATTCTTCAAGCGAAGAGAGTTTGACATCCGCCAGCGCCCAGCGGGGATCCACGCTGTATTCATGGTCTGGCACAACAATCGAACGCATACGCGCGGCTTTGGTAGCAATCATGCCATTAAATGAGTCCTCCAGCGTGACGCAGTTCAGCGGGTCGACCGCTAACTCGCCGGCAGCCAGCAGGTAAACTTCGGGATGGGGTTTGCTATAAGGCAGTTTCTCGGCAGATACGCGAACCTGAAAATAGGATTGCAGATTGAACATTTCCAGCACGGTATCAAGCATGAATAAAGGTGACGCTGAGGCCAGGCCAATTTTCAGCCCCTGATCACGGCACAATTCCAGCGCGTGATTAACGCCAGGTAACAATGGCCGGGTTTGTTCTACCAGTTCAATGGTACGGGCAATGACCATCGAAGCGACTTCCTCCTGACCCGGTCCCTGCCACGGCAAAACCTGATACCACATTCTGACAACCTGATCGATACGCAACCCAAGCGTGTCGGGCAGCAAATGTCGCTGAGAAATATCGACGCCAAGGCTGCTGAAAACGTCCAGTTCTGCCTGAACCCACAACCGTTCAGAATCAATTAACAGACCATCCATATCGAAAATTGCTGCATTAACAGGGCGGACATAAGCCATGAAAGCGGACTCCCCAACAGTGAATAGATCCTCACTTTAGCATTGGCTTTCGCGCGGACGAAATCCGTTCTACGGACAAATGGCATTGTTGCTGGCACTGAAGAGGTGCTAACTGATTAAAACATTGGGCGGAAAAACCTTTCTGTGGGTAAACTTAGCTATTGCTTAAGGTATCCTAACAAGGGGAATTCATGACGTACCAACAGGCCGGACGTGTGGCAGTGATTAAACGGATTGCAGGATGGATTATTTTTATCCCTGCGCTGCTTTCAACGCTGATCTCATTGCTAACCTTTATCAATGAGCATACTAAAACTGAGCAGGGCATCAACGCCGTTATGCTGGACTTTGTCCACGTGATGGTTGATATGATTAAGTTTAACACTTCATTTTTGAACGTTTTTTGGTACAACTCGCCGGTGCCGTCACTCGGACAGGGCGTGACAAGTGCGAATATCATGTTCTTCATCATCTACTGGCTAATCTTTGTGGGGCTGGCACTTCAGGCATCCGGCGCAAGAATGTCCCGTCAGGTGAAACATGTTCGCGAGGGGATCCAGGATCAGCTTATCCTTGAGCAGGCGAAGGGCGCAGAAGGGCGGACTCGTCCTCAGATTGAAGAACGCATTGTGATACCCCGGCACACCATTTTGGTGCAGTATTTCCCATTGTATATTTTGCCGATCATTATTGCAGTTATCGGATATTTCATTTTGAAATTATTAGGGTTAATTGCCGGATAGCTCATACAACATATTCATAACAATTCGTTGTTGAGTGATCGGTTGCCAACGATGTAAAATATTTAAATAAGGCCTGTATTCACGTATTCAGGCCTTATTTTTTGACGCTAAACGAGTGCTGCGTTAATTGATGTCATCGTGTAGCAGTCTGTCTACCGCGCGTTGAGCCACCACCAGATGTTGACCGCCGAATAAATTACTGCGGTTAAGTAAATAATATAACTGGTAGAGAGGCTGCCTTGAAATGAAGCCATCCGGTAAAGGCGTTTTACTCTGATAGCCATCATATAACTGAGGTGGAACATTGGGATACAACGGCAACATGGCCAGATCACATTCTCTGTCGCCCCAGTAACAAGCTGGGTCGAAAATAACGGGACCATTATCAGATAACCCGCAGTTATGCGGCCATAAATCGCCATGTAATAGAGACGGCTGGGGCTGATGATTCTGTAAACGCGCATGTACTAATGCGGTGATATCTTCAATATTACCGAATGTCATGCCTTTCTCTGCCGCCAGTTGTAATTGCCAGCCAATCCGCTGCTCAGCAAAAAACGTGGCCCAACGCCGTTGCCAGCTATTAGGTTGCGGGAGTGTCGCGAGTTCATTATCGAAATCAAGACCAAATTGCAGCTGTTCACTCCATTGGTGCAAAGCGGCAAGTTGTTGCCCTAAAACATACGCATTGTGCGCATCCAGCGGTTTTTGCGGAATGTATTCAAGCAGAAGAAAGCTGTAATCACGGTCACTGCCCACTCCGTAGACTTCCGGCACACGGACGGTCTGACTACGCGCAAGCAGGGCGAGTTGATCTGCTTCTGCGGCAAAAATAGGCAACATCTCGCGCGCATTGCATTTCACGAATACATCCCTGTCGCCATAGCTCAGCCGCCATGCCGGATGGATTTCACCTCCAGGCAGTTCAACACGTTCGCGGATTTCAGCACTGCCAAGGTGTTCACTCAACAAACGATTGACGGCTTGCCACATGGTATTACCCCCTCTGACTGGCCCGATAATTCATTAAGTTAGCGTTTTCGCTGTTTCAAAAACCCGATCCGGCGCACGGCTGAATCAGATGATGACGTTAATTTATGCAATTTACGATGTTGACGGACTGAGAGCGTAATCAATGAATCTGTTATTTTCAGAATATGTGACATAAAAGAGGTTTTATATGCGGAATTGTCTTATCGACATGTTCCTAACCCCCTTGTTTAACAAAACAATAATAATAATAGACTAAAAATATATTCAGGTGTGGAAAGAAGATGTATATGCTACATCTCGTCCCAGTCGCGAGAGAGATAACGTGAAACCAAACATTCTTTATTTGATGGCCGCGCTATTACTGGCGGGTTGCGCTAAAGAAACACCGGTTCAAACTACGCGTTTTTTGAATCCATCACCGCTACCTCAGCGCGATGCTTCATTAATGCACCCGGGGCCTTATGGTGATGTTATTCACCAGGCGGCAAATACTTACGGCGTCGACGAAACACTTGTTAAAGCAATCATTCAGGTCGAATCTGGATATAACCCAACCGTTGTCAGCAAATCGAATGCGATTGGGTTAATGCAGCTAAAGGCCTCAACGGCAGGACGCGATGCCTACCGGATGAAAGGACGTTACGGTCAGCCTACGCCACGTGATTTGAAAGATCCGGCGGTGAACATTGATCTGGGAACGGCGTATCTGAGTATCCTGCAGCAACAGCTGTCGGGCATTAACAACCCTGAAACCCGTCGTTATGCGACCACATTAGCCTATGTGAACGGGGCAGGGGCATTGCTAAGAACGTTTGCGAAAGATAAAACCTACGCCATTGCGAAGATTAATCTGATGACGCCTGCTGAATTTTCCCAGCATGTGCAGAAAAACCATCCGGCACCTCAGGCACCGCGTTATTTGTGGAAGGTGAACAACGCTTATCTTGCCATGCGATAAGCGTTGATGTTACCGCCAGCAGTTCAGGCTGCTGGCGGTAATGTTTTGATGATTTCAAGGATCCCGTTAATCACAAACTGAACCCCCATACACACCAGTAAGAATCCCATCAGACGTGAAATCGCTTCAATCCCGCTCTTGCCGACCAGGCGCATAATCGCACCTGAACTGCGCAGCGTTAACCATAAAATCAGTCCGACTAAAAAGAAAATAATCACCGGTGCAACGGTAATAACCCAGTGCGGGAAATCAGAATCCCGTACGGTAGACGCGCTGCTGATGATCATCGCAATCGTACCCGGGCCCGCCGTGCTTGGCATCGCCAGCGGAACGAAGGCGATATTTGGCGATTCCTGTTTCCTCATTTCCTCGGTTTTATTCTCAATTAATACTCTTTCTTCCACATGGGGTTGTGGGAAAAGCATTCTGAAACCGATAAAAGTGACGATCAGACCCCCGGCAATTCTTAGGCCGGGAATTGAAATCCCAAACGTGTTCATAACCAGCTGGCCTGCGTAATACGCCACCATCATGATGATGAAGACATATACAGAGGCCATTAGCGATTGCTGGTTTCTTTCCTGTGTGGTCATTTTCCCTGAAAGGCCGAGCAACAGCGCCACGGTAGTCAGGGGATTTGCCAGCGGAAGGAGTACCACCAGGCCTAAACCTACTGCTTCAAATAACAGCCTGACTTCAGACATATGCTTCCCTTATCTCATGTTTCTCTGAATAGCTTATCTTGGAGGAGGGGATTACACGAAAAATATCCACATTAAGCAACACTGGTTGCTGGAAATTCGCACTTTACGGGTGTTAAACTCGTTGCCTGTTTTCACGTCGCATCCCGATACATTTACGTGATGTATTTCAGGGTGTCTATATTTGGCAAAGTAAAGCTAGATAGCGTGGATAACTACATGAAATTACACTCAAATATTTTTCTAGATGTGCTCTGTCGTGTGGGGCACCACTGTAGATTAAGGAATTAACATGCCTGTCATTACTCTTCCTGATGGAAGCCAGCGCGTTTTTGATCGCCCCGTTTCTCCTCTTGATGTTGCGCTTGATATCGGTCCGGGTCTGGCGAAAGCCTGTATCGCGGGTCGCGTTAACGGCGAACTGGTTGATGCAACTGATTTGATTGAAACCGATGCACAACTGGCGATCATCACCGCTAAAGACGAAGCCGGTCTTGAAATTTTGCGCCACTCCTGTGCGCACCTTTTGGGTCATGCCATCAAGCAATTGTGGCCAGACACTAAAATGGCTATCGGTCCGGTTATCGATAATGGCTTCTACTACGACGTCGATTTAGATCGCACGTTGACTCAGGAAGACATCGAACTGCTTGAAAAGCGCATGCACGAACTGGCTGAAAAGAATTACGACGTTATTAAAAAGAAAGTCAGCTGGCAGGAAGCGCGCGATACCTTTGCAAGCCGTGGCGAAGAATACAAAGTGGCCATTCTGGATGAAAACATCAGTCATGATGATCGTCCGGGCTTGTACCACCATGAAGAATACGTCGATATGTGTCGTGGTCCGCACGTACCGAACATGCGTTTCTGCCATCATTTCAAACTGCAGAAAACATCTGGTGCTTACTGGCGTGGTAACAGCGACAACAAGATGCTGCAACGTATCTACGGCACCGCATGGGCAGATAAAAAGCAACTCAATGCCTATATTCAGCGTCTGGAAGAAGCCGGTAAACGAGACCACCGTAAAATTGGTAAGCAACTCGACCTGTATCACATGCAGGAAGAAGCGCCAGGTATGGTGTTCTGGCACAACGATGGCTGGACTATTTTCCGTGAGCTGGAAGCTTTCGTGCGCATGAAACTGAAGTCATACGATTATCAGGAAGTGAAAGGTCCGTTTATGATGGACCGCGTGCTGTGGGAAAAAACAGGTCACTGGGAAAACTACAAAGAAGCAATGTTCACTACTTCTTCTGAAAACCGTGAATACTGCATCAAACCTATGAACTGCCCGGGTCACGTTCAGATCTTTAACCAGGGTCTGAAATCCTACCGTGATTTGCCGCTGCGTATGGCGGAGTTCGGCAGCTGCCATCGTAATGAGCCGTCAGGTGCATTGCATGGTCTGATGCGCGTTCGTGGCTTCACTCAGGACGATGCTCACATCTTCTGTACTGAAGAGCAGGTACGTGATGAAGTGAACAGCTGTATCCGTATGGTTTACGACATGTACAGCACTTTTGGCTTCGAAAAGATTGTGGTGAAATTGTCCACTCGTCCTGAGAAGCGCATTGGTACTGACGAAATGTGGACTCGTGCTGAGGATGATCTGGCAGCCGCGCTGACTGAAAACGACATTCCGTTCGAATATCAGCCTGGTGAAGGGGCGTTCTACGGTCCGAAAATTGAATTTACCTTGCATGATTGTTTGGATCGTGCGTGGCAGTGTGGTACCGTGCAGCTCGACTTTTCATTACCTGGTCGCTTGAACGCCTCTTATATTGGCGAAAGCAACGACCGTCAGGTCCCGGTAATGATTCACCGTGCTATCCTGGGTTCAATGGAGCGTTTCATCGGTATTCTGACTGAAGAATACGCTGGCTTCTTCCCAACATGGATAGCTCCGGTTCAGGTAGTGATCATGAATATCACTGATTCACAAGCTACCTATGTCGAAGAATTAACTAAAAAACTGCAAGATGCAGGCATTCGCGTAAAGCCGACTTGAGAAATGAGAAGATTGGCTTTAAAATTCGCGAACACACGCTACGCCGTGTTCCTTACATGTTAGTTTGTGGCGATAAAGAGGTCGAAGCAGGCAAAGTTGCTGTTCGTACCCGCCGCGGCAAAGACTTAGGAAGCATGGATGTTAGCGAAGTCGTTGACAAACTGCTGGCGGAAATCCGCAGCAGAAGTCTTCATCAACTGGAGGAATAAAGTATTAAAGGCGGAAAACGAGTTCAACCGGCGCGTCCTAATCGCATTAACAAAGAGATTCGCGCGCAAGAAGTTCGCCTCACAGGCGTCGATGGCGAGCAGATTGGTATTGTCAGTCTGAATGAAGCTCTTGAAAAAGCTGAGGAAGCGGGCGTCGATTTAGTAGAAATCAGTCCGAATGCCGAGCCGCCAGTTTGTCGAATCATGGATTACGGCAAATTCCTCTACGAGAAGAGCAAGTCGACTAAAGAGCAGAAAAAGAAACAAAAAGTTATTCAGGTTAAGGAAATCAAATTCCGACCTGGTACCGATGATGGCGACTATCAGGTCAAACTACGCAACCTGATTCGCTTTCTGGAAGATGGCGATAAAGCCAAAATCACCCTGCGTTTCCGTGGGCGTGAAATGGCGCACCAACAGATCGGTATGGAAGTGCTTAACCGCGTCCGTAAAGACCTGTGTGAAGATTCTGAACTGGCCGTTGTCGAATCCTTCCCTACGAAGATCGAAGGTCGTCAGATGATCATGGTGCTCGCACCTAAGAAGAAACAGTAAGGCTTCCAAGTAATCCTGCTGCGCGGTGTTCGCACCGCGCAGCAGGATTCGCCTTTCTGATTCATGTTAATAACAATGCGAAGTGGAATTTAAAATGCCAAAGATCAAAACAGTACGCGGCGCCGCTAAACGCTTCAAAAAAACCGCCAACGGTGGTTTTAAGCGTAAGCACGCAAACCTGCGTCATATTCTGACCAAAAAAGCTACTAAGCGTAAACGTCACTTGCGTCCAAAAGGCCTGGTATCCAAGAACGATTTGGGTCTGGTCTCTGCATGTCTGCCGTACGCATAAATACACTTTTTCATTTAG
Source organism: Rahnella sp. AN3-3W3 (assembly GCF_003263545.1). NCBI lineage: Bacteria > Pseudomonadati > Pseudomonadota > Gammaproteobacteria > Enterobacterales > Yersiniaceae > Rahnella > Rahnella sp. AN3-3W3. Next base: position 94,672 of record NZ_JYDG01000020.1, on the reverse strand, counting down.
AATATAAAACTCAGGAGAGCATATGGCTCGCGTAAAACGTGGTGTGATTGCACGTGCACGTCACAAGAAAATCTTAAAACAGGCGAAAGGTTACTACGGTGCCCGTTCTCGCGTATATCGTGTTGCATTCCAGGCTGTTATCAAAGCTGGTCAATACGCTTACCGTGACCGTCGTCAAAAGAAACGTCAGTTCCGTCAGCTGTGGATCGCGCGTATCAACGCAGCAGCTCGTCAGAACGACATGTCTTACAGCAAATTCATTAACGGCTTGAAAAAAGCTTCTATTGAAATTGACCGTAAGATCTTGGCTGACATCGCAGTCTTCGACAAAGTGGTATTTGCCGCTCTGGTTGAGAAAGCGAAAGCAGCACTGGCGTAAGTCAGTTGAAAGAGGGAGCTTGCTCCCTCTTTTATATTTTGTGTTTAAAAACATTCTGTTTCGTTGTTTAATATCCTCTGTAGTGTCATCAGAACGTCAGCACAAAATTTACAACCGATAAGGTAACGCAAGCATGAATCCTGCTATTTTCCGTTTCTTTTTTTACTTTAGCGCCTGACTCAGGAAGGCTTTCGCGCGTAAGAGAAGAAACGAAAAGTAGCGCCTAAGCCTCCCTCGTGGAGGCTTTTTTGTATCTGTGCTTTATACACTAAGGTTCAGGGTCAAAATCGCGCCCTGATTAATCACGGTTATTTTACATCGGGCCATATTGGCCAGAAGAAGAGGAAAGCAATGCCACATCTCGCAGAGCTGGTTGCCAATGCCAAGGCAGCCGTAGAGAGTGCTCAGGACATCGCCGCGCTGGATAACGTGCGTGTCGAATATCTGGGTAAGAAAGGCCACCTGACACTCCAGATGACAACACTCCGTGAATTACCTGCGGAAGAACGCCCGGCAGCGGGTGCGGTCATCAATGAAGCGAAAGCGCAGGTTCAGGAAGCCCTGAACGCGCGTAAAAATACGCTGGAGTCTGCTGAACTGAATGCGCGTCTGGCTGAGGAAACGATTGACGTTTCCCTGCCTGGTCGCCGCATCGAAAACGGTGGTCTGCACCCGGTGACCCGTACTATCGACCGCATTGAAACCTTCTTCGGTGAATTAGGCTTTACCGTGGAAACCGGCCCTGAAATCGAAGATGACTATCATAACTTCGATGCCCTGAATATTCCGGGACATCATCCGGCACGTGCTGATCACGATACATTCTGGTTTGATGCCAAGCGTTTGCTGCGCACACAGACTTCCGGTGTTCAGATCCGTACGATGAAAGATCAGCAGCCGCCGATTCGTATCATCGCGCCGGGCCGCGTATATCGTAACGATTACGACCAGACTCACACCCCGATGTTCCATCAGATGGAAGGCCTGATCGTTGATAAAGACATCAGCTTCTCCAACCTGAAAGGCACGTTGCACGATTTCCTGAACAACTTCTTTGAAGCTGATTTGCAGATCCGTTTCCGTCCTTCCTATTTCCCGTTCACAGAACCTTCTGCGGAAGTGGATGTAATGGGCAAAAATGGCAAGTGGCTGGAAGTGCTGGGTTGCGGCATGGTGCATCCGAATGTCCTGCGCAACGTCGGCATTGACCCAGAAGTGTATTCTGGTTTTGCCTTCGGAATGGGAATGGAACGTCTGACTATGTTGCGCTATGGCGTGACTGACCTGCGTGCATTTTTCGAAAATGATCTGCGTTTCCTCAAACAGTTTAAGTAAGGCGGGAATATCACATGAAATTCAGTGAACTCTGGTTGCGTGAGTGGGTAAACCCAGCCATCAGCAGCGAAGCATTATCAGACCAAATCACCATGGCTGGCCTTGAAGTCGATGGCGTTGATCCGGTTTCCGGCGCATTTAATGGCGTGGTTGTCGGCGAAGTTGTCGAATGCGGTCAGCACCCAAACGCAGATAAACTGCGTGTGACTAAAGTGAATGTCGGTGGCGATCGCCTGCTCGACATCGTTTGCGGCGCACCAAACTGCCGTCAGGGCCTTAAAGTTGCCGTCGCGACTGTCGGCGCGGTATTGCCGGGTGATTTCAAAATCAAAGCCGCCAAGCTGCGTGGCGAGCCTTCAGAAGGCATGTTGTGTTCTTTCTCTGAGCTGGGTATTTCGGAAGATCACGACGGTATCATTGAGCTGCCGCTTGATGCGCCAGTCGGGACTGATATCCGCGAATTCCTGAAGCTTGATGACACCATTATCGAAATCAGCGTGACGCCAAACCGTGCTGACTGTCTGGGTATCCTGGGCGTGGCACGTGATGTTGCGGTGATTAATCAGCTGCCGCTGATCGAGCCGGAAATCAATCCGGTGAAAGCTAGCGTTGACGCCACAATCTCCATTGATGTGCAGGCGCCTCAGGCGTGTCCGCGTTATCTGGGCCGTGTGGTAAAAGGCATCAATGTTAAGGCCGCTACGCCGTTGTGGATGCGTGAAAAACTGCGCCGCTGCGGTATCCGTTCTATCGACGCTGTTGTGGATATCACCAACTTCGTGCTGCTGGAACTCGGTCAGCCAATGCATGCGTTCGATCTGAATCGCATCAGCGGTGGCATTGTCGTGCGCATGGCGCAGAAAGACGAAGCATTAACGTTGCTTGATGGCACCAAAGCGAAACTGGCGGAAGACACGCTGGTCATCGCTGACCATGAGAAGGCGCTGGCGATGGCCGGTATCTTTGGTGGCGAACATTCAGGTGTGAATGATGAAACGCAGGATGTCCTGCTGGAATCTGCGTTCTTTGCTCCGCTGGCCATCACTGGCCGTGCACGCCGTCAGGGTCTGCACACAGACGCTTCACATCGCTATGAACGTGGTGTGGATCCAGAGCTGCAATTCAAAGCCATCGAGCGCGCAACTGCGTTGCTGCTGAGCATTTGTGGTGGTGAAGCCGGTCCGGTCATCAACGCGACTTCAGAAGAGCATCTGCCAAAAGCGGCTACCATCACATTGCGTCGTGAAAAACTGGACCGTCTGATTGGGCACCATGTAGAAGACGCACAGGTAACCGATATTCTGACCCGCCTGGGCTGTCAGGTTGAGCATAAAGGTGACCACTGGGTGGCTGTCACGCCAAGCTGGCGTTTTGATATGCAAATTGAAGAAGACCTGGTGGAAGAAGTGGCCCGTGTTTACGGCTACAACAACATTCCTGATGTGCCGGTGAAAGCCAGTCTGGTGATGACTAAACACCGTGAAGCGAATTTGTCGCTTAAACGTGTGAAAAATCTGCTGGTTGACCGTGGATTCCAGGAAGCGATCACCTACAGTTTTGTGGATCCAAAAGTTCAGGCTCTCCTGCACCCTGGTGAAGAAGCGCTGATTTTGCCAAGCCCGATTTCGGTGGAAATGTCAGCAATGCGTCTTTCCCTGTGGTCTGGCCTGCTGACTGCGGTAGTAAATAACCAAAATCGTCAGCAAAGTCGCGTGCGTTTATTTGAAAGCGGCCTGCGCTTTGTCCCTGATACACAAGCCGATTTGGGTATCCGTCAGGACGTCATGCTGTCTGGTGTGATCTCGGGTACTAAAAATGAAGAGCATTGGGATCTGGCGCGTCAGGCAGTTGACTACTACGATTTGAAAGGTGATCTTGAGGCTATTCTTGAGCTTACCGGCAAAATGAACGACGTACAGTTCAAGGTAGAAGCAAATCCTGCGCTGCATCCTGGGCAAAGCGCGGCGATTTATTTACGCGGCGAACGTATTGGTTTCATTGGTGTAGTACACCCTGAGCTGGAGCGTAAACTCGATCTTAATGGTCGTACCGTGGTCTTCGAATTGTTATGGAACAAGGTCGCAGACCGCGTACTGCCTGATGCGAAAGAGATTTCTCGCTTCCCGGCGAACCGTCGTGACATCGCTGTGGTAGTGGCCGAAAACGTGCCCGCAGACGATATTTTGGCAGAGTGCAAGAAAGTTGGCGCAAATCAGGTAGTTGGCGTAAACTTGTTTGATGTGTACCGTGGCAAGGGCGTAGCTGAAGGTTACAAGAGCCTGGCTATCAGTCTGGTGTTGCAGGATACCGGCCGTACACTGGAAGAAGAGGAGATCGCCGCTACCGTTGCAAAATGTGTAGAGGCTCTAAAACAGCGATTCCAAGCATCCTTGAGGGATTGAACCTATGGCGCTTACTAAAGCTGAAATGTCAGAACACCTGTTTGAGAAGCTCGGGCTGAGCAAACGGGATGCCAAAGACCTTGTTGAGATATTTTTCGAAGAAGTACGTCGTGCTTTGGAAAATGGCGAGCAAGTAAAACTGTCTGGCTTTGGCAACTTTGATCTGCGTGACAAAAACCAACGTCCGGGACGTAACCCGAAAACCGGCGAAGATATTCCGATCACGGCGCGTCGTGTGGTGACTTTCCGTCCGGGACAGAAATTGAAAAGTCGTGTAGAGAATGCCACTCCGAAAGAATAAGTGAAAACATCAAAAAGGCCGCGAAAGCGGCCTTTTTTTTGGGCCGAATTTACGGTTCTCTGAAGGGAAATAATTTGCGTTAAATTGCGCAGGAAGTGAAAAGATTTCGTTAATGGGGTAGTTGTTTCAGGAATCGTCTGATAGATTAAATTTAACGTCAGGTCGAGGCGGAATATTATCTCCACCTTGCAGGTTGTTAATTAAGGGCTGACTTTTTAATCAGTGCTGTTTTATTCGGCTTTTTATATGAGCCGCAATAAATACAATGCTTGCATAAAACAAAAAAGGGGCCGAAGCCCCTTGATGTTAAACGCATTGGCAAATGTTTATATTCAGATTCGCAGTCAGTAAATAAACAAATGCAATGATGAAAATTCTTAATTAATGTTAGCGCCAGTAATAATGCGGATGACCACTGCCATGGCCGCCACCGTGACCATATGGCCCCGGGAAGATACAGCCACTGAGGCTTACGACAACCAGAGCAACACCAAACAAAGCGAGAATACGACGCATAAGAATGTCCTTTATTGGAATAAACAATTTTATTATAAATAAACGGCAGACTGATTATCGTCAGGCTTGCGTTAAGATTTGTTAGTATCGTAATAAGAATTGAATAGTTAATAATCTTCATCCTGTTGATGTATTTCAAACAGGATATGTTTGTATTTTTATTGTAAGGTCACAGCAAGTTATCCGAAAATACGCCGCACTCTTATATTCTCTGTCTTTCCTGCCTGATATAAAAAACACGTCATAAAAAATAAAGAAGGCGTGACTCTTATGAAAAAATCACTTTTATTGCTTTGTTGTGCACTGGCATTGCCTGTGATCGCGCAGGCAAATGTTTCTGTTGACGTTAACGTACCCGGCGTATCGGTTCATCTCGGGGATCAGGACCAGCGTGGCTATTACTGGGATGGTTACGACTGGCGTCCGCCGCAGTGGTGGCATGACCATCAGGGCCATCATTATGGTGAGCGCAATGAGCATGGTATGTACTGGCATGGCAACCGCTGGGATCCCAAACCGCCGCAGCGTGGTCATAGCAATCCGCCACACAACCAGCAACACGACCAGGGCCACCCGAACAACGGCAATCATCATGATAATGGTGATCACCATGATAATCGTGATCATCAGGGCGGGCATAATGACAATCACGGGAACGGTCAGCCGATCCCGCCAGATGGCCATCAGGGCCACTGATTCTCCCCTTCAATGAAGACTTTTCAGGCCGGTGCTTTGTCACCGGCTTTTTTGTTTCCAGTTTTTGTCATTATCCGGTTCACTCGCCAGAGCTAACTGACTAATATCGGTAGGATAGTCATCCACAGTGAGTCTCAGGAAACTTCCCTACATGCCCATTCCGCAGACCTATTCTGCTCTTGAACAACAACGTAAACGCCGTGACCGCCGCTGGCTGGTCGGGCTGAGCCTGTTGCTGGTAATAATCTGCGTATTCAGCCTGAGTGCGGGTGAAAACTGGTTATGGCCCGATCAGTGGCTGGGCAGTGAGGCGCGACTTTTTGTCTGGCAACTGCGGTTACCCCGGGCTATCGCGGTGATTCTAGTCGGCGCCAGTCTCGCGGTTGCTGGCGCAGTCATGCAGTCATTATTCGAAAATCCGCTCGCCGAACCCGGATTGCTCGGCGTTGCCAATGGTGCCGGTGTGGCGCTGGTATTGTGTGTCATGCTCGGCCACGGCATTTTACCTGTCTGGGTGATGAGTCTGGCGGCGATTGCAGGCGCACTGATTGTCACATTTTTCCTGTTAACGATTTCCCGTAAACGTTTGTTAACGAATGCCCGTATGCTGCTGGTGGGCGTAGCGATCGGTATCGTTTGCAGCGCTTTAATGACCTGGGCCATTTACTTCAGCAGTAATCTTGATTTGCGCCAGCTGATGTACTGGATGATGGGCGGGTTCGGCGGTGTCGACTGGAACCAGATCTGGCTGGCAATGCTGTTGTTGCCGGTATTATTGTGGCTGGTTTTTCAGGGCAACGCCCTTAATCTGCTGTCATTAGGTATCGTACAGGCGCAACAACTGGGGATATCTCTGACAACCTGGCGCTATGGGCTTGTTCTCGCAGTCGGCTGGATTGTCGGGCTGAGCGTGGCATTATCTGGCGTTATCGGCTTTATCGGGCTGGTTATCCCGCATATTCTGCGCCTTGCGGGTATCACCGATCAGCGCCGTTTACTGCCAGCCTGTGCGATTGGTGGCGGCAGCGTGTTACTTCTCGCTGACGTAGTATCAAGAATTGGTCTGTATGCGGCTGAATTGCCCGTCGGCGTGGTGACCGCCACGCTGGGGGCTCCGGTCTTCATCTGGCTTCTGATCAGAGTCGGACAAATCCGCTGATTATTTACGGCGGGTCGTCTATGCTCTCCCTTTACCTACCTGCAACTATCAGGATAAAAACGATGAGTAATGACATTTTTGACATCTCCCTGAAAACCATTGATGGCGAAACCACAACGCTGGGTGCTTATAAAGGTTCTGTATTGCTGGTTGTTAACGTAGCGTCACAATGTGGCCTGACCAAACAATATGAAAGTCTGGAGAATATTTATCAGGCCTGGCACGACCAGGGATTTGAGGTTCTGGGCTTCCCGTGTAATGAGTTTGGCGCGCAGGAACCGGGTACAGAAGAGGAAATCAAAACCTTCTGCACCACGAACTTTGGCGTGAAATTCCCTATGTTCAGCAAAATCAACGTCAATGGCGACAACCGCCACCCGCTGTATGCGGCGATGATTGCTGCCCGTCCTGCGGCGGTAAAACCAGAAGACAGTGCTTTCTACGAGCGTCTTGCGAGCAAAGGCCGTCAGCCTTTAAAACCCGATGACATCTTGTGGAACTTTGAGAAATTCCTGATCGGTCGCGATGGGACCGTTGTTCAGCGTTTCGCACCGGACATGACGCCGGAAGATCCTATTCTGATGGAAACTATTAAAGCAGCACTGGCAAAATAACTAAGTTATGGAAGCGCAGATGCTGGAATGTCGCGAAATTGCGGTTGAAGGGCGCCTTCAGGCGTTTAGTTCGCACATCACGCCCGGAAGCCGAATACATATTATCGGGCCGAACGGGGCAGGAAAGAGCACCTTACTGAACCGGCTGGCAGGCATGTCGGCCGGAAAAGGTGAGGTCAGTATCGACGGACAAAGGTTAGCTGAATTATCAGGCCCGCGTCTGGCTCGTCTGCGCGCCTGGCTTTGCCAGCAACTGACACCGGCATCCCTGATGCCGGTTTTCCAATATCTGTCACTTCATCAGCCACAAAATTCCGATCCTGAAGTGCTGGAGCGCACAATTGCACGGTTGTCTGCTGCGCTGCATCTTGACGATAAACTTGCCCGTCCGGTCACACATCTTTCAGGTGGTGAATGGCAGCGGGTTCGCCTCGCGGCGGTCTTATTGCAGGTGTGGCCTGACGTTAATCCCGACAGCCGGCTTTTATTTCTCGACGAACCGATGAACAGTCTTGACGTGGCGCAGCAGCAGGCGCTGGATCAGTTGCTCACGGAATTCTGTGCAGCAGGGCGTTCAGTCGTGATAAGTGACCACGATCTTAATCATACTTTGCATTATGCACATGAGGTCTGGCTGATGTCGGCGGGTGAAGTCATTTCAGCGGGAAAATGTCCTGATGTCATGCAGCCGGAAACACTTTCTGCGGTTTATAAAGTGGTATTTCAGGGATATGAACTGGCTGGTAGACACTGGATAATGGCGGCGATGGCGTAATGTATTACTTAATCAATAGCGGGGTAACTATTTTTTATCAGCTGTTAGGTTTTTGAATGCCCATTTTCTGTTCATAAAAGCAACAGTGTTTTCTATTTCTTAATAAATTTCATTTTTTAGTATTTCATTAAATACAATCCAATGCATTGTTTTCAAGACGTTTTTTGGTATTAATGTAATTTCTTTTCTTCTGGTTTAGTTTCTATTTAGCTTCACTAAACTGGAAAATCCTTAAGGTTAAATTAAGATTAAACCGACATCATAAGATTCATAAATTCATGACAGTGTTTACCTGTTGTTAAATAAATGCGGTCTAAAGTTGGTATCTATTAATTACCTTTCGGGATAGCGTAATGGAAAACTTTTTGCCTTTCTCCCGTCCGTCTATGGGCGAAGAAGAGATTGCGGCTGTGGGGCAGGTTTTGCGCTCAGGGTGGATAACCACCGGACCGCAAACAAACCAGCTGGAACAGGATTTCTCTGCCGCTTTCGGTTGTAAACATGCTATCGCAGTCAGTTCCGCAACTGGTGGCATGCATGTTACGTTGATGGCGCTGGGCATAGGCCCCGGCGATGAAGTGATTACCCCTTCCCAGACCTGGGTTTCGACCATCAATATGATTGTTCTGCTGGGTGCAGAGCCGGTCATGATCGATGTTGACCCGGACACCCTGATGGTAAGCGCAGAAGCCATTGCTGCCGCCATCACGCCGAAAACCAAAGCGATTATCCCTGTGCATTACGCGGGCGCGCCTTTAGACCTTGACCCGATTTACGCTGTCGCCAACGAACACGGTATTCCTGTCGTAGAAGATGCCGCGCACGCGGCAGGTACCCGTTACCGTGACCGCTGGATCGGCGCGCAGGGAACGGCAATCTTCTCCTTCCACGCCATCAAAAATATGACCTGCGCCGAAGGTGGCCTGATAGCCACGGATGACGACGAGCTGGCGAATAAAGTCCGCGCGTTGAAATTCCACGGTCTGGCCGTTGATGCATTTGACCGTCAGGTACTGGGGCGCAAACCGCAGGCTGAGGTTGTCGAGCCCGGTTTTAAATACAATCTTTCCGATATTCACGCTTCTATTGCCGTCGTCCAGCTTAAACGCCTGCATGAGATCAATGCGCGCCGTACCGAACTGGCACAGCGATATCTGGATAAATTACAGGGCTCACCTTATTTGCCAATGAATGTACCGGCTTACCCGCACCTTCATGCGTGGCACTTATTCATGATCCGCGTGGATGAAGAACGTTGCGGTATCAGCCGTGACGCTCTGATGGAACGCCTGAAAGAGCAGGGGATCGGAACTGGTTTGCATTTCCGCGCTGCTCATACCCAAAAATATTACCGCGAGCGTTATCCGCATCTGAGCCTGCCAAACAGCGAATGGAATTCGGCACGTTTGTGCAGCCTGCCGCTGTTCCCTGATATGCAGGACAGTGATGTGGACCGTGTTGTCGCGGCTCTTTTTTCCCTTCTGGAGGCGCAGTAGTGGCGCAATACGAACCAATCCGTAAAGTCTCGGTGGTTATCCCGGTCTACAACGAAGAAGAAAGCTTGCCGGCATTGTTATCTCGTACGCAGGCAGCCTGTAAGCAATTAACCCAACAGTACGAAATCATTCTTGTGGATGACGGCAGTTCTGACAGCTCCGGTGACATGCTCGCTGCCGCTGCAGAGCAACCGGACAGCCATGTTATTGCCGTTTTGCTCAACCGTAATTACGGCCAGCATTCCGCCATTATGGCCGGTTTTAGCCATGTGACTGGTGATCTGGTCATTACGCTTGATGCTGACCTGCAAAATCCACCGGAAGAAATCCCGCGTCTGGTCGCCACGGCCGATGAAGGCTATGACGTTGTCGGCACCGTACGTGCAAACCGCCGCGATTCCTGGTTCCGTAAATCAGCCTCGAAAATGATCAACATGATGATCCAGCGCGCTACCGGCAAATCGATGGGCGATTACGGTTGCATGTTACGTGCCTACCGCCGCCATATTATCGAAGCCATGCTGCATTGCCATGAGCGCAGTACCTTTATCCCGATTCTGGCAAACACCTTCGCGCGCAAAACGATTGAAATCCCGGTTCAGCATTCTGAGCGCGAATTCGGTGATTCCAAATACAGCCTGATGAAACTTATCAACCTGATGTATGACCTGATCACCTGCCTGACCACGACGCCGCTGAGAATGCTTAGCGTGGTGGGCAGTGCGATCGCCATTTTCGGTTTTGTGCTGGCGGTGTTTCTGATTTTAATGCGCCTCATCAACGGTCCTGCCTGGGCTGCGGATGGCGTATTTACGTTATTTGCATTGTTATTCATGTTTATCGGTGCGCAGTTTGTGGGCATGGGGTTACTCGGTGAATACATCGGGCGTATCTACAATGATGTCCGTGCGCGTCCCCGTTATTTTGTTCAAAAAGTCGTCGGCGTTCGTTCCGAAGATAACAGTCAGGAAGAAGAGTGATGAAAGCGATTGTATTTGCCTACCATGATATTGGTTGTGTTGGTTTACAGGCTCTGGTTGATGCCGGTTATGACGTACAGGCAGTCTTTACGCATACCGATGCCCCGAATGAAAACCAGTTCTTTTCATCTGTTGCCCGTCAGGGTGCTGAACTGAATCTGCCGGTTTATGCCCCGGAAGATGTTAACCATCCATTGTGGGTCGACCGCATCCGTGCTTTACAGCCTGATGTCATTTTCTCTTTCTACTATCGCAACATGCTGAGCGAAGAGATTTTATCTCTGGCGCCACGCGGCGGTTTTAATCTGCATGGTTCATTGCTGCCACGCTACCGTGGTCGCGCACCGGTTAACTGGGCGCTGCTGAATGGCGAAACCGAAACCGGCGTTACCCTGCATAAAATGGTTAAACGCCCTGATGCGGGTGATATCGTGGGGCAGCGTAAAGTCGCTATCGCTGCCGATGACACTGCACTGAAATTACACGCCAAAGTCCGTGATGCCGCTAAAGCGCTTCTGACAGATGTTCTGCCGGAAATGAAAGCCGGTAAGATCACGCTGACTCCGCAAGACGAGTCTCAGGCAAGCTACTTTGGACGTCGCACTGCTGCCGATGGTGAAATTCACTGGCATAAATCTGCCACTGAAATTAACAACCTGATCCGTGCTGTGACCGAACCTTACCCGGGTGCATTCTCTTATCTGGGTCAGCGTAAACTCACCGTCTGGCGCGCCCGTCCGCTGGATACTCAGCATGACAAACAACCGGGCACCGTACTTTCTTCTGATCCGCTGACTATCGCCTGTGGCGAAGGCGCACTGGAAATTCTGGCAGGGCAGAGTGAAAACGGCCTGTATGTTCAGGGTTCCCGTCTGGCGCTTGAACTGGGCATCATGCCGGATATGCGCGTGGCGACATTGCCAACCGCCGTCATGAAGCGTCGTACACGCGTGCTGATTCTGGGTGTGAACGGTTTCATCGGTAACCACCTGAGTGAACGCCTGCTGCGTGAAGACCGTTATGAAATTTATGGTCTGGATATCAGCTCTGACGCGGTTAGCCGCTTCATGGATAACCCGCATTTCCACTTCGTTGAAGGCGATATCAGCATCCATTCTGAGTGGATCGAATACCACATTAAAAAATGTGATGTCGTTCTGCCGCTGGTGGCTATCGCCACGCCAATTGAATACACCCGTAACCCGCTGCGTGTGTTCGAACTGGATTTCGAAGAAAACCTGAAAATCGTTCGCGACTGTGTGAAATACAAAAAACGCATCATCTTCCCGTCGACCTCTGAAGTTTACGGTATGTGTGATGACAAAGAATTCGATGAGGACCATTCCCGTCTGATCGTTGGCCCGATTAACAAACAGCGCTGGATTTACTCTGTTTCTAAACAGCTGCTCGACCGTGTTATCTGGGCATATGGCGCGAAAGAAGGCCTGAAATTCACACTGTTCCGTCCGTTTAACTGGATGGGGCCACGTCTGGATAACCTGGATGCTGCGCGTATCGGCAGCTCCCGTGCGATCACTCAGCTGATCCTGAATCTGGTAGAAGGTTCACCGATCAAACTGGTCGATGGCGGCGAGCAGAAACGTTGCTTCACCGACATCAACGACGGTATCGAAGCGTTGTTCCGCATCATCGAGAACCGCGACAACCTATGTGACGGTCAGATCATCAACATCGGTAACCCGACGAACGAAGCAAGCATCCGTCAGCTGGCAGAAATGCTACTCAAAAGCTTTGAGGCACACCCGCTTCGCGCCCAGTTCCCGCCGTTTGCCGGTTTCAATCTGGTCGAAAGCAGCACTTACTACGGTAAAGGCTACCAGGACGTTGAGCACCGTACGCCGAGCATCAAAAATGCCCGTCGTCTGCTGGACTGGAAACCTGAAATTGGCATGGATAAAACTGTCGCCGACACGCTGGATTTCTTCCTGCGTTCTGTAAACACTGACGCTGACAAAGCCTGATACGGTGCCAGACATGAAGAAAGTGGGTCTGCGCATTGATGTGGATACCTGGAGCGGCACCCGGGAGGGTGTCCCTCAGCTTCTGCAAACCCTTGCAAAACATAAAATTACCGCCAGTTTCTTCTTCAGCGTTGGCCCGGATAACATGGGGCGCCACTTGTGGCGCCTGCTTAAACCGCGCTTTCTGTGGAAAATGCTGCGCTCTAACGCTGCCTCCCTTTATGGCTGGGATATCCTGCTGGCGGGTACCGCCTGGCCGGGTAAACCCATCGCCCGTGACCTCGGGTATCTGATGAAAGAAACCGCAAAACGGGGCCACGAAGTCGGACTGCACGCCTGGGATCATCAGGGCTGGCAGGCGAAAGTCGGGAAATGGTCTGAGAAACAGCTGGAAGAACAAATCCGGCTGGGGCTGGATGCACTGGAAAAAAGCCTGGGTCATGACGTCGAATGTTCGGCAGTGGCAGGCTGGCGTGCGGATGAACGCGTCATAGAAGTGAAAGAGCGTTTTCATTTCTATTACAACAGTGATTGTCGCGGAACCCATCCTTTCCTGCCGGTGCTGGAAAATGGAACCCCGGGAACCGTACAAATTCCGGTGACGCTGCCGACTTACGATGAAGTGGCGGGCGGCGAAATTACGGCGGATAACTTCAACGATTTTATTCTTGATGCTATCGCCAAGGATACCGGCGTGCCGGTGTATACCATCCACGCCGAAGTTGAAGGAATGTCGCTGGCAACGCAATTTGATGAGTTACTGACCCGTGCTGCTGCACAGGGTATCCGGTTTTGCGCGCTGGGCGAGTTACTGCCGCAAGATCTCAGTACGTTGCCAAAAGGCAAAGTGGTTCGCGCCAGTTTCCCCGGTCGGGAAGGTTGGTTAGGCTGTCAGCAAGAAGGTTTGTCCTGATGTCGAAAACAATTAAAGGCGTATGGAGCACCATGATCCTGGTGTTCTTCGCGCTCGTTTACCTTGTTCCTCTTAATACCCGCCTGTTATGGCAACCAGATGAAACCCGATATGCCGAAATCAGCCGCGAAATGCTTCAGCGCGGCGACTGGGTTGTGCCTCATCTGCTCGGATTGCGCTATTTTGAAAAACCGGTGGCAGGTTACTGGTTTAACAATATCAGCCAGATGATTTTCGGTGACAGCAACTTTGCGGTGCGTTTTGGTTCAGTATTCAGCACTATGCTGAGCGCCATTCTGGTGTTCTGGCTAGCAAATCTGATGTGGCGTAATCGTCAGACCGCTTACACTGCCGTGTTGATCTACCTTTCCACCTTGCTGGTATTCAGTATCGGTACCTACAGCGTTCTTGATCCGATGATCACGCTTTGGATGACTGCGGCTATGGTAGCGACCTGGTTCTGCCTGCGGGTTTCGCGTACACCGCAAAAAGCCATGAGCTGGATAGCGCTTGGACTGGCCTGCGGTATGGGCTTTATGACCAAAGGGTTTCTGGCGCTGGCGCTGCCGGTGATTGCAGTTCTGCCGATTGTCTGGCGTGAAAAGCGTTTTAAAACCCTGTTTGGCTGGGGACCGCTGGCGGTTCTCAGTGCTGTGGTTCTCAGTCTGCCGTGGGTGCTGGCGATTGCGCGGCATGAACCTGATTTCTGGAATTACTTCTTCTGGGTCGAGCATATTCAGCGATTTGCAGAATCGGATGCCCAACATAAAGCGCCGTTCTGGTTCTATTTGCCGGTGATCTGTCTGGGCGTTCTGCCGTGGCTCGGTCTGTTGCCGGGTGCGCTGCGCCAGGGCTGGACTCAGCGCGTCATGCGCCCGGAGCTGTTCTTCCTGCTGAGCTGGGCGATTATGCCGCTGATCTTCTTCAGCATCGCTAAAGGTAAACTGCCGACTTACATTCTGCCGTGCATAGCGCCGATTGCCTTGCTGATGGCCGATCATCTTGAACAAATCCGGCAGTCAGGGAAGTTACGCGCGCTGAAAGCGAATGGCGTCATTAACATCATTTTTGGTGTTCTGATGGCAGTTGCTGTACTGGTGATATCCGGCATTCTGCCGTTCCACGTTAAAGCCGTCTTTACCCGTACTGAGTTGCCCCGCGCTCTGATCGGTATTCTCTGTTTTGCTGTGTGGGCGCTGGCAGGGGCAATGTCACTGACCAATGTGAAAAAACGCTGGTACTGGGGCGCTATCTGTCCGCTGGTATTGGCGCTGCTGGTCGGGCAGGCTATGCCGCAGAAAATTATAGATTCAAAACAACCTCAGGACTTTTTACAACAGCACAACGACCTGTTGCAGGACAGCCGTTTTATACTGGCAGATAATGTCGGCGTAGCCACTGCGGTTGCCTGGTCGCTGAAGCGCAGTGATATTCTGATGTTTGATGAAAAAGGCGAGCTGCAATACGGATTAAGTTATCCTGATGCTAAAGATAACTTTATTGATGCGGCTGGCTTCCCGGCATGGCTGCAGAAAGCCCGTCAGGAAGGAAATGTTTCTGTGATCCTCAGACTTGACCGCAATGCGCATGTGAAATCTACAATGCCGGCTGCTGACCAAACAGTGAAGTTTGATCGTCAGGCGATACTGTTCTACAAAAAACTGCCATGACCGGATTCCTTCTTGTGCTGGCAGTCAGTGTGATCACCTGTGCCGGTCAGCTTTGTCAGAAGCAGGCCGCTCAGGTGTCCGCTGACGGTCTGGCGCGCGTTCTGCGCTGGCTTGGGCTGGCGGTGCTTTCGCTTGGCATCGGCATGCTCTTGTGGCTGCGGGTGTTACAACTGCTGCCGCTGAGTCTGGCGTATCCGATGCTCAGTCTGAATTTTGTTCTGATCACATTGTGTGCCCGCTGGTTTTTCCATGAACACGTCGACGGACGCCACTGGTGTGGCGTCGCGTTAATCATGTCAGGGATTGCACTGATGAGTGTCAGCTTATGAAAGGCTATTTGTGGGGCGGGGCCAGCGTCTTACTGGTAACAGCAGCGCAGTTGCTAATGAAATGGGGGATGGTGCAGATCCCGTGGATTGCTCTGTCTGCCATTGACACCTCGTTTATTCTTAGCCATTTAAGCGCACTGACTGCCGTGTTTTTGGGGTTATGCGGGTATGTATTCTCGATGGGCTGCTGGTTCTTTGCCTTACGGCATTTGCCGCTCAATCGTGCTTATACCTTACTGAGTCTGAGTTATGCGCTGGTGTATATCGCGGCGGTAACCTTGCCCTGGTTCAATGAAAGCATCAGCTTAACCAAAACACTGGGCGGTTTACTTATCTTGTCCGGTGTCTGCCTGATCCACAGTAAACCTGTTAAAAAGTCTCAATGAATTTATTCTGAAACGATAAAAATCATCACAAAAGATTGGATGACGGATAAAATAACGCTAAATTCTATTAGTTCTTAGATAACGGCGACTTATCCGGCCCGCGTAAACCTTCGTGTTCCGGTGATGCCGTGACGCTATTGAGGAAGGAATGCACTATGCGCTGGTCGTCCGTATCCATGTATTCCCTGCTGGCTGTTGCCACGTTAATTCTTAACGGTTGCAGCAGCCACGCGCCACCGCCAAGTGGCCGGTTTGCTGATTCTATTACCGTGGTTGCCGAGCTTAATGACCAGCTCAGTCAATGGCACGGTGCGCCTTATCGCTATGGCGGTTTACAACCCAGCGGCGTGGATTGCTCGGGCTTTGTCTTTCGTACTTATCGCGATCGTTTTGGTGTGGTTTTGCCAAGAACGACGGCCGATCAAACGAAAATTGGCACAAAAGTTTCCCGTGATGAACTGCTTCCCGGCGATCTGGTTTTCTTTAAAACCGGCAGCGGGGAGAACGGCTTGCACGTCGGGATTTACGATACCGCAGACCAGTTTATTCACGCCTCAACCAGTCAGGGCGTCACGCGTTCTTCGCTCGATAACGTCTACTGGCGCAAAGTGTACTGGCAGGCTCGTCGTATCTGATACGGTATAAAACCCATTCCCCCTGATTTCACTGCGTATTTCATCCTGTTTTTTGCTGTTATTATCAGAGCAGACTCATTCAGGATGAATACGCGATGAAACCTCTCAGACTGTTACTTTCCGATTCTTACGATCCCTGGTTCAACCTTGCCGTAGAAGATTGCATTTTCCGCGAAATGACCACTCAGCGGGTGTTATTCCTCTGGCGTAATGCCGAAACCGTGGTGATCGGGCAGGCGCAAAATCCCTGGAAAGAATGTAATACCCGGAGAATGGAAGAAGACGGCATTCGCCTGGCGCGCCGCAGCAGCGGCGGTGGTGCGGTGTTTCATGATCTGGGCAATACCTGCTTTACGTTTATGGCGGGTAAACCGGAATATGATAAAAGTGTCTCGACCAACATTATCCTCGATGCCTTAAAACGTTTGGGGATAGATGCCAGCGCTTCCGGTCGCAACGATCTGGTGGTTCAGACCGCAGAAGGGGAGCGGAAAATCTCGGGGTCCGCTTACCGTGAAACAGCAGATCGCGGTTTTCATCACGGCACATTGCTGCTTAACGCTGATCTGAGCCGTCTGGCAAACTATCTCAATCCTGATGTCAAAAAGCTGCAGGCGAAGGGAATTACGTCAGTGCGCTCAAGGGTGGCGAATCTCAGTGAATTTGTACCGGACATCAACCACGAGCAGATTTGCGAAGCCGTTACTGCCGCTTTCTTTGACTGGTACGGGTCAAGTGTGGAACCGGAAATCATCTCACCGGATGTCTTCCCTGATATTCCGGGCTTCGCGGAGCGGTTTGCTAAACAAAGCAGCTGGGAATGGAATTTTGGCAAGGCACCGGCGTTCAGCCATCTGCTGAACGAGCGTTTTGTCTGGGGCGGCGTGGATATTCACTTTGACGTTGAAAAAGGCAGTATCAGCCGGGCGCAGATTTTCACAGACAGCCTGAACCCTGCGCCGTTACTGGCCTTAGCCGATGTGCTGGTCGGTACGCGCTATCATGCGCAGGATGTGGGGAAAACGTGCCAGGAAATCATTGAGCAGAATCCCGCGATGCGGGCAGAACTGACCGAACTGCAATCCTGGCTGATGCGTTGTATTCAGTAAGTTTGAATCCCGGAGATGGCCCTTCTTGTGCGTTTCCGGGGAATATTTTAGCCACGGCTCAGCTTGTGTTGCAGGCTTCTCTTCACCATCAGCCATTCATGGTCAATGATGGAAAACACCACGGTGTCACGATAGCTGCCGTCAGCATTTTTGCTGTGATTGCGTAAGACGCCATCCTGTTTAGCCCCCAGGCGGGTAATTGCTGCACGTGATTTATGATTATGCCAGTGAGTCCTGAATTCGACGGCAATCGCCTGAAGGTGTTCAAACGCATACTCCAGCATCAGTGCCTTACATTCGGTATTCACAGAGGTTCGCTGGAAACGTTGCGCATACCAGGTAAACCCAATTTCCAGCCGGTGATTTTTTACATCGGCGTTGGAAAATCGCGTCGTGCCGATGACTTTCCGGGTTTCGTTATGGACAACAACGAACGGCAAAGCGCGTCCTGCCGCCTGTTCATTCAGGGCATCATCAATATACTTTCCAACCGTATCCGGGCGCGGGACTGAAGTAAACCACAGTTCCCATAATTCGCCATCGGCAGCGGCTTCAGCCAGTGCATCTGCATGGTCATGACGTAAGGGATGCAAACTGATTGTACGGCTTTTCAGAACCGTTTCTTTTAACCATAACGCGACTGACATTTTATAATAACCTCTGGTTTTTTTACTGGATTAGAGGAGTGACAGAGTCTGGAGTAGAGACTTCAATTGCAGGCGGATGGCTTGCGCCATATCTATTAAGACACTATAACCATTAACTAAAATAGTTGAATACGACTCTCCCCGGGCAATAGCGCAATGAGTGACCATTAATTTGTCTAAATATGTCTGATAGCACTCACGCTGCACGTTGCGTGTTTTCCCTGCTGACGATAAGATTAGTCTGAACCCCCTGTATTGACTGACATATCCCTCAAATTAGAAGGTGAGAAAGGGGAATCACATCTTGCAACGCTTTATTACGCAGTTATCAGCACCCTGGTCGCTTTTTACTGACAACCGGGCTGGCTCTTTCTTGATATCAATTTCTCTGACGTTTCGGTTACGCCTCGGGGCTCCGGCATCTTTATGATCTGATTGATAGTCAAAAAGGTTATCAATCAATTAGCAGTGCCGTTGATGTTTTGGATAAAAATGAAAATACAATTCGATACGGCCTTTAACAGTAGCTATCTGTGTCAGCCGGTCTACACCATTGAAGGGAAATTGCTTGCCGTAGAATTAATTTGCCGCTTTTCCAGTGCAGACAGCAAGCTGGTTATGCCCACAGAACTGGTGTTAAACCTTCTCACACCACCGCAATTACTGCGTTTTCTCAATGAACAACAAGTCTGGGCGGATCAGCATGCCCAATGGTTTAACGATAATCAGGTTATTTTGAATATCAGTGTTGAAGAAAAGCAGGTGGCTTTATTACTCGCAGATGAAAATCTCCGTGAGGCTTTTAAAGCACACCCCTTTATTCATCTCAATCTGAGTGAATCATTTTCGCAGCTTTCTCAGGGCAGAAACAACATTCAACTGGTTGCACTAAAACAAGATTTTACCCTGTGGCTGGAGAACTTTGGCTCCGGGAATATTACGATGGCGCCGATTTTCGATCATCTTTTTCAGTGGGTGAAACTGGATAAAAACCTCTTCTGGCAACTTTATGAAGGTGAACATTTTACGATCGTGATGCCGTCATTAATCCGTAATGTAAACCGTTTTTGCCGCAATATTGTAGTGGACGGGCTGGACAGCCAGGAGTATTTCGATGCATTGCATAAAAAGGATATAAAGGGCGTAAAAGGCCTGTTGTGGCCAGGCGTTGATCCCGCTGAGATGGACAGCCTGCTTAACCGGCCTGTTCAATTTCACTCATCGTCACTGCCGTCTTGATATTCAGGATCCCGGTCAGCACCTGCTGTATCGGGATTTTTCATCCCGGGCGTCGGTAATCTCCCTGCATTTACTCCGTGTTAATCACGACGGAGCAGACCTACACTAAAGAAAAGGGGGATTTATGCCACAATTCGAACACCATTATGCAGACCAACTGCCCGGTTTTTACACCGCGCTGCAACCGACGCCACTAAAAGGTGCGCGTCTGCTTTACCATAGCGAGTCGCTGGCGCAGGAGCTGGGGCTGGATGAATCTCTTTTCGGCGCTGACCACCGCGAATACTGGTGCGGTGAGAAAATCTTTCCGGGCATGCTGCCTTTGGCACAGGTCTACAGCGGGCATCAGTTTGGTGTCTGGGCTGGGCAGCTGGGTGACGGGCGTGGCATTCTGCTCGGGGAACAGGTTTTGCCTGGCGGAAAGCGTTTTGACTGGCACCTGAAGGGCGCCGGACTGACGCCGTATTCGCGCATGGGTGATGGTCGCGCAGTATTACGGTCCGTCGTCCGTGAGTTTCTGGCTTCAGAAGCGCTGCATCATTTATCGATTCCAACCACCCGCGCATTGACGATTGCAACAAGCGATGAGCCTGTATTTCGCGAACAGCCGGAGCGCGGTGCGATGCTGATCCGCGTGGCTGAAAGCCATATTCGTTTCGGGCATTTCGAGCATTTCTATTACCGTAAACAGCCGGAACAGGTGAAGCAACTGGCCGATTATGTCATTGCTCATCATTGGCCGGAATTGCTGGAAAGTGAACCGGTTGAATCTTTGCTTTATCAGCGCTGGTTTACGGAAGTGGTGGAACGCACCGCCAGTTTGATGGCGCAATGGCAAAGCGTTGGATTCGCTCACGGTGTGATGAATACCGACAATATGTCTATTCTCGGGCTGACTATCGATTATGGTCCGTTCGGCTTTCTGGATGATTATCAGCCGGGTTACATCTGTAATCATTCTGATCATCAGGGGCGTTACAGCTACGATAATCAACCTGCCGTAGCCTACTGGAACTTGCACCGGTTGGCGCAGACGCTGTCCGGTCTGATGACTACGGAACAGTTACAGGCGGCGCTCGGTGAGTATGAACCGGCGCTGATGAAAACGTACGGTACACTGATGCGAGGAAAGCTGGGCTTCTTTACCGAGAATAAACAGGACAACGACCTGCTGACCGGTCTGCTGAGCCTGATGGCGAAAGAGGGCAGGGATTTCACCCAAACCTTCAGGTTGTTAAGTCATACTGAGCAACAACAGGCCCGCTCGCCGCTGCGGGATGAATTTATTGATCGTGAGGCTTTCGACAGCTGGTATCAGGCTTATCGCCAGCGCCTGCTGACGGAGGAAGTGGCTGACGCGACGCGCCAGGGCGCGATGAAACAGTGTAATCCGAGAATTATTTTAAGGAATTATCTGGCGCAGCAGGCCATTGAACGTGCCGAAAAAGATGACATCAGTGCGCTGACTCAACTGCATCAGGCGTTGCGCGATCCATACAGTGACGCGCCGCAATATGACGCGATGGCGGCACTGCCGCCGGACTGGGGAAAGCATCTGGAAATATCCTGCTCGAGCTGACCAAAAAAGCCACAAAGCAACATGCCTTGTGGCTTTTTCCTTTCTGCAGGGCACTTACTGGCGCAGGAAAACCTGAGGCAACGCGGTGTCCGGATGCGGACAGACGTTTAAATCGGCCTGATACCAGCGACTCAGCGTTTCTTCGCTCAGCACCTGAGCCGGTGTCCCGCTTGCGACCACTTTCCCGCTGTGCAACAAAATAATCCGGTCGGCATACAATGCGGCAAGATTTAGATCGTGCAAGACACAGCATACGGCCAGCGGTGTCTGTTGGGTCAGATGACGTAACAGGCGCAGCGCATGTTGCTGATGATATAAATCGAGCGCTGAAGTCGGTTCATCGAGAAACAGCCAGCGCGGGGCAGGCTCAGGTTGCCAAAGCTGGATTAATACCCGTGCCAGCTGAACGCGCTGTTGTTCACCGCCGGATAGCTGGCGATAGTCACGCTCAGCCAGATTCAGACAGCCTGTCTGCGTCATCACCTCTGCCAGCGCGCGCTGCATATTTTGCTGGCCGTGGGGCGAACGCCCGAGTGTCAGCACTTCGCGGACACTAAATCCGAAAGCCAGCGTACTGTTCTGGCGCATTACCGCACGTGTGCGTGCCAGTTCTTGTGGCTGCCAGTCGTTCAGCGGTTTGCCCATCATCGAACATTGTCCTGACTGGGGTGACAGATAACCGGTCAACATCCGCATCAGGGTCGATTTACCGGCACCGTTTGGCCCGATCAGCGCCACCATTTCGCCGCTTTCCAGACTCATCGAAACGTCATCAATCAAACGCCTGCCGTTGACAGAATACGTCAGGTTTTCAGCCATCATAGATGAGGAAATATCAGACATTGCGTGGCACTCCCGGACGCAGGATCAGCCAGAGAAAATACGGACCGCCGATCAAACTGGTCAGCAGTCCCACAGGCATTTCTGCAGGAGCAACCAGTGTACGCGCGAGCGTGTCCGCCAGTAACAACAGGCAGGCTCCGGCCATGGCTGAACCGGGCAACAGCCAGCGGTGATCGGCACCAATACGCATTCGTAAAAGATGCGGGATAACCAGCCCGATAAAACCGATAACGCCCGAAACCGCCACCGCGGCACCGACCAGCAATGCGCTCAGCAGCAACAACTGCAACTGGGTACGGCGGACATTCACGCCCAGATAATGCGCATCTTCCTCCCCCAGTTGCAGAATGTTCAGACGGCGTGCCATGAACAACGCGGCAATGCAGGCAGGCAGGATCAGCGAAGAAGCAACGGCCAGTGTCGGCCATTGTGCTTGTCCCAGACTGCCCATGCTCCAGAGCGAGAACTGACGCAACTGCTGATCATCACTGACATAAGTCAGCACGCCTACGGCTGCGCCGCACAGTGCATTGATGGCGATCCCCGCCAGTAATAAACGCGATAACCCGCCATGCCCGAAACGGCTCAGGGTGAAGACAATAGCTGAAATCGCCAGACTGCCGAAGAAAGCGCTGATCATATGGCTGTAGAGAGCCAGAAGCGGCGGCAGGGCGAGCGGCATGACAATCGTTAGTGCAACCGCCAGCGCTGCACCGCTGCTGATCCCAAGCAGTCCAGGATCTGCGAGGGGATTGCGAAAAAGCCCCTGCATTACCGCACCGGAGCTGGCGAGCGCACAGCCGACCATCACAGCCAATAACACTCTTGGCAAGCGTATGCTCAGCCAGACCTGCCAAAGGTCATCGTCAAAAGGACGCGAAATTAACGTCCTGAGCGACAATGCCATCGCGCCGGTATTGGCCGCCAGAATAGCCAGTACCAGCAGAGCACCGCCGAGTCCGATCAGCGCCCAAACCGGCGAGCGGCGTCGTGATGGCATTGGGGGGCTCATGCTGCTCATTTCGCTTGTTCCGCCGCCTGACGAAGTTGCGCCATCACGGCCGGAGTTTGCAGACCAAAGCCCAGCAGCGACATATCATCAAGTACTAAAACGCGTTTGTTCTTGCCAGCAGGCGTCATCGCCACACCCGGTAATTTCCACACCTGATCCAGCCCGCCGAGCGTTTTGACACCGTCCGCGGTCAGCAGAAGAATATCCGGCGCACTTGCAATCACCCCTTCCTGAGAAAGCGGGCGGTAGCGGCTAAATCCCTGCATGGCATTTTTTGCGCCGACGGACGTGATCATCGCATCCGCCGCGGTATTTTGTCCCGCCGCCATGGAAGACATGCCACCGTGGCTCATTACAAACAACATTTTCACCGGCAGCGCATCATGACGAATGGTCGAAAGCTGTGAACGATAAGTGGTGATTAGTTTCTCCCCTTCAGCCTGACGGTTGAGGGCTGCGGCGATTACTTCAATTTTCTCAGGCACGGTATTGATAGAAGGGGTACCCGGCACACGGACAATTTTCACGCCATTTTGTGATAACTGTTGCAACACCAGCGAAGGTTCAGCCAGTTCACTGCTCAGTACCATTGAAGGATGCATTGATAAAATGCCTTCGGTATTTAGCTGGCGCATATAACCCACATCCGGCAGCGCCAGAGCTGCCTTCGGACGCAGACTGGTGCTGTCTCGCGCCACCAGTTCATTGCCAGCGCCGAGGGCGTAAACAATTTCAGTGACGTCTCCGCCGATAGTGACCAGTTTTTCGGCCGCATGTAGCAAAGGTGCTGCCAGCAGAGTGCTGGCAGCTAACAGGGCTTTCAGCGAGAGTTTCATGCTGCAACGCCTTCGCCACTGAGCTGAGCCAGCTGCTCGCGCCACTGAGTCTGTTCAGGCGTGCCTTTGGTACGCTGTCCGTAAAGCTGGGCAATCTGGGTACCATCGGCAGCAAACAATTCCAGACTGGTGACGAAACCGTCTTTGGTTGGCTTACGGGTTATCCAGCTTTGTGCGATGGCGCTTTCTACCAGATGCAGCGTGAAGCGTTCATTGAATACGTTGATCCACTCACCGTGCGGCATCACTTTTTCAATCTGGCCGGTGAAGATCTGCACACAGCCACGGTTGCCCACGAAAATCATAATTTCGTTTTGGTCTTCTTTGGCGATGTTCAGCAAACGGGTCAGGGAACCATTTTCCACGCGCCATGCCAGGTCTTCGCCGACCGCTTCAAAGGCCTGCTGACGGCTGATGTCATGGCGTTTCAGCAACTGGAAGAACTGATGAACGTCAGTCATAGCGCGCCAGTCTGCATCGATAGCACTGGCATCAGCCGCTTTCCGGGCGGGAGTCGATGGCGCAGCTTCAATCTGCAATGGCGGATTGACGTCGGTTTTGTATTGCGCAATCAGCGCGTCCCAGGCCGCCATATCGGTTTCATCGGTGTTATAGACTTTATGCACTGCATCGCCGTGAGCATCAAAACACTGAATACTGTGGCGAACGCCACGAGCCGTGTTTTCAGACATACTGAAAATATGCTGCCAGTGTTGCAGGAACAGGCGCAAATCCAGTGCGCGCGGGTTCAGAATCAGGCCTGCATGACCACTCAGATGCTGGTTCTCATAACGACCTTGTTGTTCATGAACGGCAAAATCATTGCGGGTAATCGATTTTGTTCCACCGACATTTTCCAGAGCAGCCAGCAATGTGCGGGCATCAACATCAAGTCGTGCGGCATCATGGGAAACACGTAATGCAGTTAATTCTGCCTCACTGATAGCCAAAATTTCCGCCAGATCGCGGGCATATTTACCCGGGTTCGCGTCTTTAGCCTGTAAATAATCCTGATAGTGAACTGAATGCATTGCTGTCTCCTCGTTAGCCTAAGTCACCCGCCCGCTGGCTGGTAAAAACTCGCGATGTTATGTGAATGATTTGTAATAAATTCGGGTCAGTAGCCCGTTAACTTACACTTGGTAATGGGAATTAATATCAATTTGATAATCATTATCAAATCATTGCAAGAACACATCAAGAAAATTTTTGTTGATGGAATGTAATTTTTGCCAGGTAACCCTTTAATGTAAGAGGGATAGTGCAGTATTTACAGAGTGAAAAACGCAGGGGTCAGGAAGACGCGGCGAACCGCAGGCATAAAAAAGGGCAACGAAGTTGCCCTTGGAAAGGTTGCCAGAAAGTGATCAGAACCGGCTGTCAGTGGCCTCAGCCAGCATCGACAACAGGGTTTCAGTATCTTCCCAGCTCAGGCAAGGGTCAGTCACTGATTTGCCATAAACCAGCGGTTTACCAGGATGAATCGCCTGAGTGCCTTCTATCAGGAAACTTTCCGCCATAATACCGGCAATCGCTGAAGAACCACTGCGGATCTGCTGGCAAATATCTTCTGCCACATCCAGCTGACGGCGGTGCTGTTTCTGACAGTTGCCGTGGCTGAAGTCGACCACCAGACGCTGCGGTAAATCAAACTCAGCCAGATTCTGGCAAGCCTGCTCCAGATCCTCTGCATGATAGTTGGGCTTTTTACCGCCACGCATGATCACGTGGCCATAAGGGTTGCCTGCGGTGCGATAAATAGTCATCTGACCGCTTTTATCCGGTGACAGGAACATGTGGCTGGTACGTGAAGAACGAATGGCATCAATGGCGATACGCGTATTGCCGTCGGTACCATTTTTAAAGCCAACAGGGCAAGACAGTGCTGACGCCATTTCACGGTGGATCTGGCTTTCTGTGGTGCGTGCGCCTATCGCGCCCCAGCTGATGAGGTCAGCGATATACTGTCCGATCACCATATCCAGGAATTCGGTGGCAGTCGGAATACCCAGCTCATTGACGGCCAGCAGGACTTTGCGCGCCAGCTCTATACCGTCATTAACACGGCACGAACCGTTAAGCTCAGGATCAGAAATTAATCCTTTCCAGCCGACAACGGTACGAGGTTTCTCAAAATAGGTGCGCATCACGATTTCAAGGCGATCCTGATACTTGTCACGTAATACGCGTAGTTTTCCCGCGTAATCAATCGCCGCTACAATATCGTGGATAGAGCAGGGACCGACGACAACCAGCAAGCGCTGATCTTCGCCACTGACAATTTTTTCAATCCGTTTACGTGATTCCATCACGTGTTGTGCGACCGACGGGGAAATTGGCAATTTGTCTGCCAGTGCCTGAGGCGTAATCAGGCTGTCGATGCGCGTCGTACGCAGTTCATCTGTTTGTGACATGGTGCTCTCGAAAATTTGTTTCTTCTCTGCGGCAGGAATACCGGGAAGTGATGTCGATCACAATAACCCAAAAACAGATGAATTCAACCACTGTCAGCAGGATATGCCACCCAAATCAGGAAATGGATTCAGAACATACGACGGCTCATACCGAAGCTGTCCATAATCTTCGCTGATATCTCCTCAACGGAATAATTCGTACTGTTGAGATAGCGTATTTTGTTCTTGCGAAACAGCGCCTCAACTTCCGACACTTCCATCCTGCACTGGCGTAAGGAGGCATAACGGCTGTTTTCAACGCGCTCTTGCCGGATAGCGGTCAGACGCTCCGGATCAATCGTCAGGCCAAAAAGTTTATGCATATGCGGTTTTAGTGCTGCTGGCAACTGGATGTTGTCCATATCGTCAGCAGTAAAAGGGTAGTTAGCCGCCCGGATCCCAAACTGAAGTGCAAGATACAGGCTGGTCGGAGTTTTACCGCAGCGGGAGACGCCCAGCAAAATCACCTGTGCCTGATCGAGATTACGCAGGGAAATGCCATCGTCGTGTGCCAGTGTGTAATCAATAGCGGCAATACGCGCATCGTACTTGGTGATGTTGCTGGCCGTCAGACCGTGGGTTCTGTTGGCAATGGGCGTGGGGTCGACACCCAGCTCATTTTGCAGAGGCGCCACCAGCGACTGCACTATATCCTGGCAGAATCCTTCACTGCCCTGAATGATATCGCGGATGTTGGGCGAAATAATCGAGTAAAACACCAGCGGACGGGCTCCGGTTTTCTCAAAAATTTCATTGATCTGTTTGCAGACAGCTCTCGCACGTTCCTCACTTTCTACAAAAGGTAACGAGTAAGTGGTCGCATTGACAGGGAATTGAGAAAGCACCGCATGGCCCAAAACCTCTGCTGTAATCGCAGTACCATCGGAAATGTAAAACACGCATCTGTCCACAAATGACTCCTGAATTAAATCACTTCATTTTATTTATTAGCGCCGATCTCTTGGTGCTTATTAAGTAATAACCAGAATTGAAGGAAATAAAAAGAGTAATTCCTCCCCATTTCCATCTTATCTTCATTGCTGCGAGATACTGCGCAAAATGGCTGTGATAAATGAAATGCCATTTTAAATTTTCCGCGATCCCTCGCAGGTTTTTGATTTGCTTCAGCACAACTTCAGCAGCCCTGTTAGCATGAATCACAGACCAGGGGCAGAGATAACTTCTTCATGATTCATAAGGGATAATGCTCATTCCCCCTTGGTAACAAAAATGCTGACGCTGGATTTTTCCTAAACAAAAATAGTTTGATTTGCTGGAACGATTCACCTGTCCATCTTCTATGGATCATTATGCTAGTCTCAAAAAGACAGCGTTGTTTAATGACACAAAAAGTGTTTCAGGCAACCGTTGAATAACCGGTTTTACACTCCTGTTGACTATTACTGTAAATAAATAAGAAAGGATTGTTTCATGGCTCATCTCGATCCCGATTTACGCAATGTTATCTGGTACAACCAACTGGGTATGAACGACGTTGATAAAGTCGGGGGCAAGAACGCATCCCTCGGGGAAATGATCACCAATTTGTCCGATTTGGGTGTTTCCGTTCCGAACGGTTTTGCAACGACGTCTCAGGCATTTAATGATTTTCTCGATCAGAGCGGCGTAAACCACCGTATCCATGAATTGCTGGATAAAACGGATGTGGACGACATCGCGCAACTGACCAAAGCGGGCACGCAAATCCGTCAGTGGATCATTGAGACGCCATTCCAGCCAGAACTCGAGCAGGCTATCCGCGAGGCTTATCAGCAGCTTTCTGAAGGCGAGCCGGAGGCTTCTTTCGCTGTGCGTTCATCGGCAACGGCAGAAGATATGCCCGATGCGTCTTTTGCCGGGCAGCAGGAAACTTTCCTGAACGTTCAGGGATTTGATGCAGTCATGACTGCCGTGAAACATGTTTATGCTTCTCTCTTTAACGACCGCGCCATTTCTTATCGTGTGCATCAGGGCTACGACCACCGCGGTGTGGCGTTATCTGCCGGTGTCCAGCGTATGGTGCGTTCAGACCTCGCCGCAGCTGGCGTGATGTTTACAATCGATACTGAATCGGGTTTTGATCAGGTGGTCTTTATCACTTCTGCCTACGGTCTGGGTGAAATGGTGGTGCAGGGGGCGGTGAATCCCGACGAGTTCTATGTACATAAGCCGACGCTCGAAAAGAACAAACCGTCGATTGTTCGTCGCACCATGGGCTCAAAGAAAATCCGCATGGTTTATGCACCAAGCCAGGAGCACGGCAAGCAAGTCCAGATTGAAGATGTGCCAGCCGAACTGAGCACCCGATTCTCCCTGACTGATGAAGAAGTGCAGGCGCTGGCGCGTCAGGCGATACTGATCGAAAAACATTATGGCCGCCCGATGGATATCGAATGGGCTAAAGATGGTCATAACGGCAAACTCTATATTGTGCAGGCGCGTCCTGAGACCGTACGTTCAAACGGTCAGGTGATGGAACGTTACCAGCTCAATGGCAGCAGCAAAGTGTTGGTGGAAGGACGTGCAATTGGTCACCGCATCGGTGCGGGGCCCGTTAAGATCATCCACGACATCAGCGAAATGCATCACGTTAAGGCAGGCGACATCCTGGTGACCGATATGACGGATCCCGATTGGGAGCCGATCATGAAAAAGGCATCAGCCATCGTGACTAACCGCGGCGGTCGTACCTGTCACGCTGCGATTATTGCCCGTGAACTGGGCATCCCTGCTGTTGTCGGTTGCGGAGACGCCACCGAGAAACTCACCGAAAATCAGAAAGTCACGGTTTCCTGTTCAGAAGGTGATACCGGATATGTGTATCAGGATGAACTGGATTTCAGTGTCCAAAGTTCTGAAATCGATGAGCTGCCAAAATTACCGCTGAAAATCATGATGAATATCGGTAATCCGGATCGTGCTTTTGATTTCGCCTGCTTACCGAATGAAGGAGTCGGGCTGGCGCGTCTGGAATTTATCATCAACCGCATGATTGGCGTGCACCCAAAAGCCTTGCTGGAGTTTGACCAGCAGCCGGCTGAATTGCAGGAAACCATCAATAAGATGATCCAGGGCTATGACAGCCCGCGCGAATATTATGTGGCACGCCTGACGGAAGGGATCGCTACGCTCGGCGCGGCTTTCTGGCCAAAACGCGTCATTGTTCGTTTGTCTGATTTCAAATCAAACGAGTATGCCAATCTGGTAGGCGGCGAGAAGTATGAACCGCATGAAGAAAACCCGATGCTCGGTTTCCGCGGTGCTGGCCGTTATGTATCAGACAATTTCCGCGATTGTTTTGCACTGGAATGCGAGGCAATGAAACGCGTGCGTAATGACATGGATCTCACAAACGTTGAGGTGATGATTCCGTTTGTACGTACGGTAGCGCAGGCGGAAGCCGTGGTCGCCGAACTGGCAAATCAGGGACTTAAGCGCGGCGAAAACGGGCTGAAAGTTATCATGATGTGCGAAATTCCGTCGAATGCTTTACTGGCGGATCAGTTCCTCGAACACTTTGATGGATTCTCGATTGGCTCGAATGACATGACTCAGCTTGCTCTGGGGCTGGATCGTGATTCCGGAGTGGTTTCTGAACTCTTTGATGAGCGAAATGACGCCGTCAAAGCGTTGCTGTCGATGGCAATCAAAGCCGCGAAAAAGCAGGGCAAGTATGTCGGCATCTGCGGGCAGGGCCCCTCAGATCATCAGGACTTTGCGCAATGGCTGATGGATGAGGGAATCGACAGTCTGTCGCTGAATCCGGATACAGTTGTACAAACCTGGCTGGCGTTAGCAGAAAAGTAAATCGATTCATAAAGCAATTCCTACCACATAAAATAAAGGCTGTCACTCATGGGTGATGGCCTTTTCATTTTGTGCAAAAGGACTGAAAAATATTTATATCAGGAAGGAGAAAACAGAAAAACGAAGGTTTTTAGCGGGTGGTTTTATCAGGTAATAATTAAAAATCACAGGAGAATGAAGTTAGCGGACAATAAATAAAAAAAAAAGGCCCGTCATAAGACAGGCAAAGACTACACACAGCAATTTGGGGTATACCGGCTCAGGGGAAAGCCTGTATATAAATCAGTGAGTTGACATCCGAACTGTTAATAATACTAAGTTTCCCAAGGTATTTAGTCTGTAAGAATTCTCCTAATAGAGTTTATTCTCATACTATTTAGTGAGGGCAGTTATTGAGGCGCGGATGGGGGGTAAAATAGGGAGTAGAGGAAAGGAATAAAATAACGGCGCAGCCACATTCAATTTTATGGGCAACGCCGTCAGAAAGTTACTTAATGAAGAGTTTATTCATCCAGTGCTTTTAAGGCTTCTTCCGGATCCATCTCTGGTTCAGGGGCTTCATGCACCCAGAGGGAAATCAGGCGATACGATACGGCCAGTACCACCGGTCCAATGAACAGCCCGATCATACCGAAGGCAAACAATCCCCCGATAACACCAGAGAGAATCAGCAACATAGGTAAATCTGCACCCATGCGGATCAGAACCGGACGCAGTACGTTATCAAGTGACCCGACCACGCAACTCCAGACCAGAAGCACTGTGCCCCAGGTATTGTCGCCGGACCAGTAAAGCCAGATGATTGCCGGTATCAGTATCAGCAACGGACCGATTTGCGCAACGCAGCAAACGAACATCACAACGGTGAGCACGGTAGCATAAGGGATGCCCGCAATCGCCAGCCCGATACCGCCGAGAATTGACTGCACAATGGCGGTTACGACTACGCCTAAAGCCACAGCGCGGATGGCCTGACCGGCCAGAATAACGGCAGCGTCACCGCGTTCTGCGGCCAGACGAATGGCAAAGTGGCGGATCCCTAAAGCAACTTGTTCGCCACGGCTGTACAACAAGGCACTGAATAACAGCATCAGCGAACAGTGGACAATAAACCGTCCAAGATGACCGGCCTGAGTGACAAACCACGCGGCTGTTTGTCCGACATACGGCTGAACCTTGGTCACCAGCGCATTCCCGCCGCCGTTAATCAGCGCGTGCCAGCCGGTATACAGTTTATGACCCACCAGCGGAATGGAATTAAGCCAGTGGAAATCAGGCATATGCAATGAGGAAGGATGACTGGCGATTTCAACCAGAGGCGCTCCATTTTCAATTGCACTGCTGACCAGCATCGCAATAGGCAGAACAAATAATAAAATCAGTAACAAAGTCATGATGATGACGGCAAGGAACCGGCGTCCCCAAAGCAGCCGCTGGAGCTTGATCATCAGCGGCCATGTCGCGATAACCACCATGCCTGCCCAGACAAACCCAAGAATAAAGGGCTGAACGATCCAGATACTGGCGATGGTCATCAGTGCAATAAACAACACCCCAAACATAATCTGAGGTAAATCGTAACGTTTAATTGGGAGATTCATTCATGTTTCTCAATGTGATAAACCAAGTAAGGCACGAACCCTGTGCCTCCATACTTTGTATTTCAAACGCGGGATATTAAATCCAGGGTAGTCAAAATTCAGTGTGCGCATGATCCCGCGTGTCCATGATCAGTGTGTTCAAAATCCAGCCTGTCTGAAATAAGCATGGAACATCCGGCTGCTTTTGGATAGCTCGCCGCAAGATTAGTTGCAAAGCGTTGTGCTGATACGCGATTTTTGCGATTCATCATGAAAGTAATGCAACAAACGGCAACCAGACGGAGCGCGGAAAAACGAAGTATGTTAGTTTTTATTCTGGGTAAATAACAGGTGGATCTGCAACTCAGATCCGGCAGGTCGCCTCGGGCCCGCCAGGCATACAACAAAGACAGAGTCATAATTCAATGATCCCACAGATTTCTCAGGCGCCGGGTGTCATCCAGCTGGTGCTCGATTTTTTGGAAGCGTTAAAAAAGAACGGTTTTACGGGTGATGTCACGACAACTTATGCAGACCGGCTGACGATGGCGACAGATAACAGCGTCTATCAGTTGTTGCCGGATGCTGTCTTATTCCCGATCGCCACGTCAGACGTGGCACTGATTGCCCGTCTTGCAGGGCAGGAACGTTTTAAAACGCTGGTATTCACTCCGCGCGGTGGCGGTACCGGTACCAACGGTCAGTCGCTGAACCGCGGCATTGTGGTTGATATGTCCCGTCATATGAACCGCATTCTCGATATCAATACAAAGCAGGGCTGGGTAAAAGTTGAAGCCGGTGTGATTAAAGATCAGCTCAATGATTATCTGCGCCCGTTGGGGTATTTCTTCTCGCCGGAACTCTCGACCAGTAACCGCGCCACGCTCGGCGGGATGATCAATACCGATGCCTCCGGGCAGGGCTCGCTGGTGTACGGTAAAACCTCAGATCACGTGCTTGGCGTCCGGGCCATTGTGCTTGGCGGCGACATGCTGGATACCACGGCGATCCCGACAGAGCTTGCAGATAAACTGGGCGAAGAAGATTCGGTTATCGGGCGGATTTACCGCACGGTGCTCGACAGCTGCCGCGACAACCGTGCGCTGGTAATAGAGAAATTCCCAAAACTTAACCGTTTCCTGACCGGATACGATTTGCGTCATGTGCTGAGTGATGACCTGCAAACCTTCAATCTGACACGAATTCTGACCGGCTCAGAAGGCTCGCTGGCCTTTATTACTGAAGCCCGTCTGAACATCACCCCAATCCCGAAAGTGCGTCGTCTGGTCAACATCAAGTATGACTCTTTCAACTCGGCCCTGCGCAACGCACCTTTTATGGTGGAAGCGAAAGCCCTGTCAGTAGAAACCGTTGACTCAAAAGTGCTGAATCTGGCGCGTGAGGATATTGTCTGGCACAGCGTACGTGACTACATCACGGATGTTGAAGGCAAAGATATGCAGGGGCTTAACATTGTTGAGTTCGCCGGCGATGATGCTGATCTCATCGAAAGCCAGGTGAGCGCATTGTGTGAGCGTCTCGACGGGCTGATGAGTGACAAAGAAGGCGGTGTGATTGGTTATCAGATTTGCGCCGATCTGCCTGGCATAGAGCGCATCTATAACATGCGTAAAAAAGCCGTCGGGCTGCTGGGCAATGCGAAAGGGCAGGCTAAACCATTGCCATTTGCCGAAGACACTTGTGTTCCGCCTCAGCATCTGGCGGATTACATCGTCGAATTTCGGGCGCTGCTCGACAGCCATCATCTGAGCTACGGAATGTTTGGTCACGTGGATGCGGGCGTATTACACGTACGTCCGGCGCTGGATATGTGCGATCCGCAGCAGGAAATGTTGCTCAAGCAAATTTCCGATGAAGTCGTCGCACTGACGGCAAAATATGGCGGGCTGCTGTGGGGCGAGCATGGAAAGGGTTTCCGTGCCGAATACAGTCCGGCTTTCTTTGGTGAAGAATTGTTCCATGAGTTACGCCGGATCAAAACCGTGTTCGACCCGGACAACCGCCTCAACCCAGGTAAGATCTGTGCGCCGCTGGATTGCGATGAACCGATGATGAAAGTGGATGCGGCGAAACGCGGCACACTGGATCGCCGTATTCCGCTGGAAGTTCGTCAGTCATTCCGCGGTGCGATGGAATGTAACGGCAACGGGTTATGTTTCAATTTCGATGTGAAAAGCCCGATGTGCCCGTCGATGAAAATCACCGGCAGCCGCATTCATTCGCCTAAAGGTCGCGCAGGTCTGGTGCGCGAATGGCTGCGTCTGCTGTCAGAACAGGGCGTTGATCCGCTCGCGCTGGAAAATGCGCTGCCTGAAAAAGGGCTAAGTTTCCGCACCCTGATTGACCGCACGCGTAACACCTGGCACGCCAATAAAGGTGAATATGATTTTTCGCATGAAGTGAAAGAGGCGATGTCAGGCTGTCTGGCCTGTAAAGCCTGTTCCACACAGTGTCCGATTAAAATTGATGTTCCCGGGTTCCGATCGCGGTTCCTGCAGCTTTATCACACACGATATCTGCGTCCTGCTCGTGATCACTTTGTGGCCGGCGTGGAAAGCTACGCACCGCTGATGGCGAAAGCACCGAAGTTGTTTAATTTCTTCCTCAAACAACCCTGGGTGCGTGAAATGAGCCGGAAAAGTATTGGCATGGTGGATTTACCTTTACTCTCTTCTCCGACATTGCGCGAGCAGCTACTTGGACATCGCGCCAGTACGATGACGCTGGAGCAACTTGAAGCCATTTCTCCCGCGCAGCGTGGCGAATACGTGTTGGTAGTTCAGGATCCGTTCACCAGTTTCTATGATGCGCAGGTGGTGGCTGATTTTGTCCGGCTGATTGAGAAGCTTGGCCTCAAACCTGTTCTGTTGCCATTCTCTCCGAACGGTAAAGCGCAGCACATTAAAGGCTTCCTCACTCGTTTTGCGAAAACAGCGAAGAAAACGTCGCTGTTCCTCAACCGTGTTTCGCAATTAGGAATGCCGATGGTCGGCGTCGACCCGGCGCTGGTGCTGTGTTATCGCGATGAATATAAGGAGATCCTGGGCGAGTCGCGTGGCTCATTCCAGGTACAACTGGTGCATGAATGGCTTGATGCGTGGCTGGCTGAACGCCCGGCACAGCAGCAAAGCGGCGAATCCTGGTATCTGTTTGGTCACTGTACGGAAAGTACGGCGTTGCCAAACAGCGGCAAGCAATGGGGTGATATTTTTGCCCGCTATGGCGCGAAGCTGGAAAACGTCAGTGTCGGCTGCTGCGGAATGGCCGGGACGTACGGCCATGAAACTAAAAATCTTGAGAACTCTCTGGGGATTTACGAGCTTTCCTGGCATACCTCTTTGCAGCGGTTGCCGCGCCAGCGCTGTCTGGCAACCGGTTATTCATGCCGCAGTCAGGTCAAACGTATTGAGGGGAACGGTGTACGCCATCCCTTACAGGCTTTGCTGGAAATCATTCCCTGACCATTAAGGAAGCATTATGTCACTCTGGAAACGCAGTACCACGCTGGATGCCCTGAATCAGCGCAGTCAGGGATGTATGGTCGGGCACGTGGGAATAGAATTTACCCAGCTGGGCGAGGATTTTCTTGAGGCGACCATGCCCGTGGATAGCCGCACGACACAACCTTTTGGCCTGCTGCATGGCGGGGCATCGGTGGTTCTGGCGGAAACCATGGGATCGATGGCAGGCTATTTGTGTTGCGAAGGCAGCCAGACGGTGGTCGGCGTGGAGATTAACGCCAGCCATATGCACTCAGCACGCGAGGGACATGTGCGCGGTGTGTGTCATGCATTGCGCGCAGGGCGCCGCAGCCAGGTCTGGCAAATCGAAATTTTTGATGAGAAAGGAAATCTTTGCTGCGTGTCGAGGCTGACCACGATGGTGATTGATCACTGAGACAGGCCCTGTCAGTTATCTTGATTCCTCAGTTATCTTGAGTCGTGTTTCAGAGAAGGGCGGATACATTAATCATGTGTCCGCCTTTTTATTTGGCTTAAAAATGGCGTAACACATTGAAATTAAGTCAAAGCTGGAAAGGGACGCGTTTCGCAAAGTCAGTTTGAAATGCCGTTGCTTTTTCCCAGATGCCCATCATGGCATAATACTGACAAATGAGTTTTAACGTATGCCGCGCAAAATGATAACTCTGAACACGAAAGAGCTCACAGCGGACAACACTGTTGATTTCCAGAATCAGGCGGTTGTGCAATTTGCATAGCGCATGCAGATAGCTGTGATCATCGCCGTTTTGCAGGCACAGGTTAGCCATTTCCAGACAAATGTTGTTGAAGCGTTTGAGCTGACATAAATGTGCATCAGGACGTCGTAAGGCCGCATCAGCCATGTAGAAATCCACTGTGGCATCGCGGACATTCGATTTGTATTCGTCGATCTTGCCTTGCAACCACGCATTTACCGATTGAGCCATTCTCAGTATTCCGGGTTATCTGAATGATAATCATTATCAAAGAATGACCATCATATTGGCAAAAAATGACCGGATCAACGTTTTCATCGGGTTTTTTTCATTTTGTTGTGCGAAAGCAGATAAGCAAAAAGAGCTTTAATTTTTCGGTTGTGGCGAATTCATAAATAGGCATTTCCGATGAATGTTTTATAATAGACACAATGAAAGCTATTAACCCGCAATGTTTATAAGGTTAATTTTAATTTTTAACAAAAAATTGACAATTTATTCAATCAGTTGATGGTTGCGGTGTTCAAGACCCGCCAGCGACCAGGTGTTAACCCGATGCACATTGAGCGACTTTCCTCATGGGCAATCGCTATACCCTCTTAAAACAAGAGGTTGAAGTGGTACCTGTTATCACTAGAATAGAGACAATAGGTCTTGTCTATGACCGTAAAATTACGAGGTAAGACAGATGCAAACTGAAACTGTCGGCTCTTTCTCTTTAGACGACAACGTATGGCAAGGTGTGAGCCTGACTGATTCTGCCGCAAAACAGATTAATACTCTGATGGCGCAGGATCCTGAGGTCAAAGGTCTCCAGCTCTCGGTGAAGCAATCGGGCTGTGCCGGCTTTGGCTACGTTCTGGATTTAACCAAACAACCAGCCAGTGATGATCTGGTGTTTGAACATGACGGCGCTTTGCTGTTTGTTCCGCTGAAGGCCATGCCTTTCATCGACGGAACTGAGGTAGATTTTGTCCGTGAAGGACTGAATCAGATATTTAAATTCAATAATCCTAAAGCTCAGCATGCCTGCGGGTGTGGCGAAAGTTTCGGCCTGTAAGAAACGGCTTTCAGTTTTTAAGATTATTGTAAACAAAGCGATGTAACCAACATGTCACGAAGCAACGTAGAAATTCCAGATGATGTGCAGTCTTGGGTCGGCGAGGGAACGAACTATAAAGAAGGGTTCTTTACCCAGCTTGCAACCGATGAATTAGCATCAGGCATCAACGAAGATGTGGTGCGTGCCATTTCCGCGAAGCGTAATGAGCCTGAGTGGATGCTGGAGTTCCGTCTGCAGGCTTATCATGCCTGGTTGAAAATGGAAGAACCGCACTGGCTCAAAGCGTATTACACGCCTCTTGATTACCAGGATTACAGCTATTATTCCGCGCCATCATGTGGCAGCTGCGATGATACCTGTGGTTCTCAGCCTGGTGCCACGCAGCAACCTCCGGAAAATTCTCACAGCATTCCTGCGCTTGATGGCGCTCTTGACAATAAAAACTACCTCACCAGTGAAGTAGAAAAAGCTTTTGAGCAGCTGGGTGTTCCGGTTCGTGAAGGCAAAGAAGTGGCGGTCGATGCAATTTTCGACTCCGTTTCTGTCTCCACGACTTACCGTGAAAAGCTGGCGGAATCAGGCGTCATTTTCTGCTCATTCGGTGAAGCCATTCACGAATACCCTGATCTGGTGCGCAAATACCTCGGTACAGTGGTGCCTGCGCAGGATAACTTCTTCGCCGCACTGAATGCTGCCGTTGCTTCTGATGGTACCTTTGTTTATGTGCCAAAAGGCGTGCGTTGCCCGATGGAACTGTCGACTTATTTCCGTATCAACGCGGCGAAAACCGGCCAGTTTGAACGTACTATTCTGATTGCCGATGAAGGCAGTTACGTGAGTTACATCGAAGGGTGTTCGGCGCCAGTTCGTGATACCTACCAGCTGCACGCGGCGGTGGTGGAAGTGATTCTGCACAAAGATGCGGAAGTGAAATATTCCACCGTCCAGAACTGGTTCTCCGGCAGCAAAGACAGCAGCGGCGGCATTCTGAACTTCGTGACCAAACGCGCATTGTGCGAAGGCGCGGGTTCGAAAATGTCCTGGACGCAGTCTGAAACCGGCTCAGCGATCACCTGGAAATACCCAAGCGTTATCCTCAAAGGCGATAACTCTATCGGTGAATTTTTCTCGGTTGCACTGACCAGCGGCAAACAGCAGGCGGATACCGGCACCAAAATGATTCACATTGGTAAAAATACCAAAGTCGACCATTATCTCCAAAGGTATCTCTGCGGGTCACAGCCAGAACAGCTATCGCGGTCTGGTTAAGATCCTGCCAAGTGCAGAAAATGCGCGTAACTTTACGCAGTGTGACTCGATGCTGATTGGCGCGGACAGCGCAGCGCATACCTTCCCGTATGTCGAAGTGCGTAACAATACTGCGCAGCTGGAACACGAAGCCACAACGTCAAAAATCGGCGATGACCAGCTGTTCTACTGTCTGCAACGTGGTATCAGCGAAGATGACGCGATTTCCATGATTGTTAACGGTTTCTGTAAAGATGTCTTTTCCGAGCTGCCGCTGGAGTTCGCTGTCGAAGCACAGAAACTGCTGGCCATCAGTCTTGAACATAGCGTCGGTTAATTCGCCGACGTTTTTCCTGCCGGTGTAGCGTGGTGTGACGTCAGCACAGGGCAGGTTTTAGTTCAGCACAGTCAAAGCATAAACAGAATTAAGAGCGCGCTGGCGCAAACTCAAGGATACGTATGTTAAGCATTAAGAATTTGAAGGTCCGTGTCGAAGAAAAGGAAATTCTGAAAGGCCTTGATCTGGAGATCAAACCGGGTGAAGTACACGCCATCATGGGCCCGAACGGCTCAGGTAAAAGTACGCTCTCCGCGACACTGGCTGGCCGCGAAGATTACGAAGTCACCGACGGCTCCGTAATCTTCAACGGTAAAGATTTGCTGGAACTCGCTCCGGAAGACCGCGCTGGTGAAGGCGTCTTTATGGCTTTCCAGTATCCGGTGGAAATTCCCGGTGTGACTAACCATTTCTTCCTGCAAACTGCGGTAAATGCTGTGCGTAAATACCGCGGACAGGAACCGATGGACCGTTTTGACTTCGCTGATTTCATCGAAGAAAAAATCGAAATGCTGAAAATGCCTGCTGATTTGCTGACCCGTTCAGTGAACGTTGGCTTCTCCGGCGGTGAGAAAAAGCGTAACGACATTCTGCAAATGGCAGCCCTTGAGCCAAACCTGTGCATCCTGGATGAAACCGACTCCGGTCTGGATATCGATGCCCTGAAAATCGTTTCTGACGGTGTTAACACACTGCGTGACGGCAAACGTTCATTCGTTATCGTGACCCACTACCAGCGTATCCTCGACTACATCAAGCCTGACTACGTGCACGTTCTGTATCAGGGCCGCATTGTTAAATCCGGCGATTTCACCTTGGTTAAACAGTTAGAGGAGCAGGGTTATGGCTGGCTTACCGACGAAGAGTAATGTGCCTGCGGCGGGCAGTTCGCACGCCATGCAGCAGCTTTACCGTCTTTTTGAAAGCCGTGGCGGTGAACAATCCACTCACGCTCATGCACACTGGCAACAGGTGCTGCGCCTGGGTTTCCCGCACGCAAAACTGGAAGACTGGAAGTACACTCCGGTTTCTTCACTGCTGGGTAATCAGTTCTTTGCTCCGCAGCAACAGGCACTGACTGTTGAACAGGTTAAATCGCTGGCGCTGCCAGTGGATTGCTACCGCCTGGTATTCATTGATGGCCGTTTCGATGCGGATCTCAGTGATTCAGATACCGGCGCTTTTGAAATTGAAAAACTGAGTCCGGCGGCGCAACAGACGTTGCCTGATCCGATTCAGTCAGAAGTGTTTTTGCACCTGACCGAAAGCCTGGCGCAAGATTCCCTATCTGTACGTTTGCCCGCGGGCAAGCAGGCCGAGAAGCCGCTGTATCTTTTACATCTGAGCAGCGGTCGTGACCAGTCACGCGAAATGAACACCGTACATCATCGCTATCATCTGGCGATTGAGGGCGGTGCGAATGCAAAAGTGATCGAACATTATCTCAGCCTGAACGATCACGGCCATTTCACCGGCGCACGTATGACGGTGAATGTGGGCGATAATGCCGATTTCACGCATTACAAACTGGCCTTTGAAAGCCAGGCAAGTTTCCATTTCTCGCATAACGATCTGGTTATTGGTCGCGATGCGCGTGTTGCCAGCCACAGCTTCCTGCTGGGAGCGGGTCTGACCCGTAATAACACCAGTGCGCAGCTGAACGGTGAAAACAGCGAGCTCAACATTAACAGCCTGGTTCTGCCGGTTGATTCTGAGATTGCTGATACCCGTACTTATCTGGAACACAACAAAGGTTATTGCAACAGCAACCAGTTGCATAAAGTGATCGTGAACGATCGTGCTAAAGCGATTTTCAACGGCATGATCAAAGTGGCGCAGCACGCACTGAAAACCGACGGCAAAATGACCAACAACAACTTGTTGCTGGGCAAACACACTGAGGTTGATACCAAACCACAGCTGGAAATTTATGCCGATGATGTGAAGTGCAGCCACGGTGCTACTGTGGGTCGTATCGACGACGAACAGCTTTTCTATCTGCGTACCCGTGGGATCAGCGGTCAGGATGCACAGCAAATGATCATCTTTGCTTTTGCCGCTGAACTGACGGAAGCCATTGAGAATGAAACCCTGCGTGAAGTCGTCATTGCCCGTATTGCAGGCCGGCTAAATCGAGGTAAGTAATGAGTTTTCCACTGGAAAGAGTACGTAGCGATTTCCCTGTGCTGAGCCGTGAAGTTAACGGGCAGCCGCTGGCCTACCTTGACAGCGCGGCCAGCGCACAGAAACCGCGTCAGGTCATTCAACGTGAAATGTCTTTCTTCGAGCAAGGTTATGCTGCGGTTCACCGCGGCATTCATACCATGAGCGCGGAAGCCACCGAGCAGATGGAAAACGTCCGCACGAAGGCCGCACAATTCATGAATGCTGCGTCGGCAGAAGAAATTGTCTTCGTGAAAGGTTCCACGGAAGCCATTAACCTGGTCGCCAATACCTGGGGGCGTGAGTTTTTACAGCCCGGCGACCATATCATTCTGACCGAAATGGAACACCACGCGAACATCGTGCCATGGCAGATGCTGGCAAAAGAACGTGATCTGCATATTGATGTCTGGCACCTGACGCCGCAAGGCGAACTGGATTTATCGCAGCTTGAATCCCTGATCACGCCGCGCACTAAATTGCTGACGCTGGCGCATGTTTCTAACGTGCTGGGCACCGTTAACCCGATCGAAAAAATCATTCCTCAGGCGAAAGCCGCAGGGCTGACCGTTCTGGTGGATGGCGCGCAGGCGGTGATGCATCACGCGGTTGACGTTCAGGCGCTGGGTTGTGATTTCTATGTCTGGTCCGGGCACAAACTTTACGGACCTACCGGTATCGGTATTCTTTACGGTCGCAAAGCGTTGCTGGATCAAATGCCACCCTGGGAAGGCGGCGGCTCGATGATCAAGCATGTCAGTCTGACCGAAGGGACGACCTTTGCCGCAGCTCCGTGGCGCTTTGAAGCGGGTACCCCAAACACCGGCGGTATCATGGGGCTGGGCGCCGCCATTGAATATGTGACTGAACTGGGTCTGGAGAATATCCACGCTTATGAACAGGAACTGATGGCTTACGCGCTGAAAGCGATGGAGCAGGTGCCGGATATTCAGATTTATGGCCCGGCGACGCGTGCTGGAGTGATTGCGTTCAATCTGGGTAAACACCACGCCTATGATGTCGGCAGCTTCCTTGACCAATATGGTATTGCCATTCGCACCGGTCATCACTGTGCGATGCCGTTAATGTCCTTCTACGGTGTGCCGGCTATGTGCCGCGCATCGCTCGCGATGTACAATACCCGTGAAGAAGTCGACCGTCTGGTCGCAGGACTGCAACGTATTCACCGGCTGTTGGGGTAATCCCGCCAGCCTTGATCAGGATGTTGTTATGGCTTTGCCCGATAAAAATAAGTTAGTCAAAAACTTTTCCCGGTGCCCGAACTGGGAAGAGAAATATCTGTACGTGATCGAACTGGGTGGCCAGTTACCGGCTTTGGCGGAAGAACATCGTCAGGATAAAAACCTGATTTCCGGTTGCCAGAGCCAGGTGTGGATTATAATGCGTACCGATGAAAATGGTGCGCTGACTTTTGAGGGTGACAGTGATGCTGCCATCGTGAAAGGTCTGGTGGCGATCGTGTTCAGCCTTTATCAGGGTCTGACTCCGCGTGATGTGGTAGAGCTGGATGTGCGTCCGTTCTTCACGGAGCTTGAACTGAGCCAGCATCTGACACCTTCACGCTCGCAAGGGTTAGAAGCGATGATCCGCTCGATTCGCGCTAAGGCTGCTGAGCTGTCTTAATTCAGCCCCTGCAGTGCTGCTTTGCTCATTAGGAATTGTCTGCTAATGAGCAAAGCAAATTCTCCGTTCTGCCTTTTGCTATTCATTTTTAGCCTGATTTTTCAATTCACTATCTTTGTCGTTTTCGCCTGACTCCCTTTCGGTAACTTTCTGATTTTCTGTGGTTTGATTGCCACAGGATTCTGCGCTGCTAGTATTACCAGACGAGATA
Source organism: Rahnella sp. AN3-3W3 (assembly GCF_003263545.1). Lineage (NCBI taxonomy): Bacteria > Pseudomonadati > Pseudomonadota > Gammaproteobacteria > Enterobacterales > Yersiniaceae > Rahnella > Rahnella sp. AN3-3W3. The sequence continues at coordinate 52,114 of NZ_JYDG01000020.1, read as the reverse complement.
ATGTCTTGCCTCAGATTGTCTGAGCGCAGGCCGAAAAAGGACTGAGTATGAGACGCGCATTACCCCTTCTGGCAATGTTAGTTGGCACGTTTGTGGCAACCCATTCCATGACCGCAAGTGCAGCAGAATACCCTTTGCCGCCGGATAATAGCCGCCTGATTGGCGAAAACACGACTTATGTGGTGCCAAATGACGGCAAACCGCTGGAAGACGTGGCAGCCAAATATCAGATTGGTCTGATCGCTATGCTGGAAGCCAATCCCGGCACGGATCCTTATCTGCCGAAAGCGGGAACCGTACTGACTATCCCTTCACAGATGCTGTTACCTGACACGAAACGTGAAGGCATCGTGGTGAATCTGGCAGAGCTGCGTCTGTACTACTATCCGAAAGGCGAGGATAAAGTCATCGTCTATCCGATTGGTATTGGCCAGCTGGGTCGTAATACGCCTGAAATGGTCACCTCCGTTAGCCAGAAAATCCCTAACCCTACGTGGACGCCGACGGCCAACATCCGCAAAGCGTATCTGAAAGACGGCATTACGTTGCCGGGAATGGTACCTGCTGGTCCGGATAACCCAATGGGACTTTTTGCGATGCGTCTGTCGGCCGGAACAGGGCAGTATCTGATCCACGGTACCAATGCCAACTTTGGTATTGGAATGCGCGTGAGTTCCGGCTGTATTCGTCTGCGTCCGGACGATATCGAAGCGCTGTTTAACTCAGTCCCAAAAGGAACCCGCGTGCAGATTGTGAATCAGCCAATCAAATATGACGTGGAGCCGGACGGTAAGCGTTACATCGAAGTGCATCAACCTTTGTCGCATACAGAAAAGGATGATCCGCAGACTAAACCGATTCCACTGACTGCAGCAATGAAGAAATTCATCAGGAACGATGAGACTAATGCTGCAATGGTGAAAGAGGCGATTACCCGCCGCTCCGGTATGCCTGTCGTGGTGAGTGTGGGTGATAAAGCAACAGATACGCCATCACCTGTTAATGAGCCGCAGACGGCAGCTTCAGCACAACAATCTGATGTGACAACCGCAAGCGCGCAGTAAACGTTACAAAAACGTTTCAGAAGCGATCTTCACTGAAGGAGCCATCATGGCTCCTTTTTTTATGTCAGTCGTTCGGAGGTGCCATAGAGAGTGTTTTAGGAATGAGTGTTGATGAAGGGTAGGTGCGTTGAAAGAAGGTAGGGGCGGATAAAATTGCAGGCAAAAAAAATGGCGCACTGAGTGCGCCATTGAACTAGAGAAGTAAATATTACTTCTTGTAAGCGTGAGCTTGGTTGTCAAGACGTTGGTTAGCGCGAGCTGCATCGTCTTTAGCTGCTTGAACGTCAGAACGCATTGCGTTCACGTCGTTGCTCAGTTGGTCAACTTTAGAGTTCAGAGTAGAAACGTCTGAAGACAGTTGGTCGATTTTAGCATTGCTTGAACAACCAGCCAGCATAGTTGAAGCCAGGATTACAGCGCCCAGTACCAGTTTAGTGCGATTCATTATAAAACCCTCTAGATTAAGTTAATCTCCATGTAGCGTTACAAGTATTACACAAACTATTTTCTAATGAGAATAATTTTTTGTCGGTAAACGCTATATTTTGATCGTTCGCTCAAAGAAGCATCTTTTTTTTCGAAAAAGTTAAAAATTGCAGCGAAAACAGCTGTATTCCATGGGACTTATCCCAATTATGCTACTACCGCTTTTCGCACTTTTTATGAAGCAAGATACTTTTTGAATAAATAAACGCCACTTATCGCGGCGTTCATTAATGCTTCTGGTCACGTTTTTAATTAAACAACATGCACCGATGAAGTATTTGTTGTGCCGCTCTGAACCAGTGCGCCAGAAACCATCACTACGATGTCGCCTTTCTGAGCCAGACCACTTTCGATAGCGGCTTCTTTACCGATACGGTAGAAATCATCAGTAGAGGCAATTTCTTTCACCAACTGAGTCACAACACCTTTGGTCAGGATTAACTGACGTGCTGTGATTTCATTGGTGGTCAGAGCCAGGATAGTGGCATGCGGGAAGTATTTACGCACAGCTTTAGCAGATTTACCACCGCTGGTTGCAACAACGATAAGTGGCGCATCCAGTTTCTCAGCAGTTTCTACCGCACCGCGGCAAACGGCTTCAGTAATACGCAGTTTGCGGTTGTCGTTCTGACCATCGATGCGGCTTTGCATTACGCGGTCAGTACGGTCACAAATGGTGGCCATGATAGTCACAGCTTCCAGCGGGTATTTACCTTTCGCACTTTCACCAGACAGCATGACAGCGTCGGTGCCGTCGATGATGGCGTTAGCGACGTCGCCTGCTTCAGCGCGGGTAGGGCGTGGGTTTTTGATCATGGAATCGAGCATTTGCGTAGCGGTGATAACCACTTTGCGTGCACGGTTACATTTCTCAATCATCATCTTCTGCGCGAAGATAACTTCTTCAACCGGGATTTCTACGCCCAGGTCGCCACGGGCAACCATGATGCCGTCAGAAGCTTCGAGGATTTCGTCGAAGTTGTTCAGGCCTTCCTGGTTTTCAATTTTGGAGATGATCTGGATGTGTTCGCCACCGTGTGCTTTCAGGTGTTCGCGGATTTCCAGAACGTCAGAACGTTTACGGATGAAGGAAGCCGCGACGAAGTCAACGCCTTGCTCACAACCGAAGATCAGGTCACGTTTGTCTTTTTCTGCCAGCGCTGGCAGGGCGATAGAAACGCCAGGCAGGTTAACGCCTTTGTTCTCGCCCAGGTCACCATTGTTCAGCACTTTACAGGTCACTTCGGTTTCAGTGACGTTAGTCACTTCCATACCGATCAGGCCGTCATCGACCAGAATGGTGTTGCCGATTTTCAGGTCAGCTGCGAAGCCCTGATAGGTCACGGCTACGCGCTGGGTGTTACCGATAACGCTTTGATCAGTGGTGAAGGTATACGTCTGACCCGCAACAAGAGAAGCGTCTTTGCCGCCTTCCAGTTTCATGGTGCGGATTTCAGGACCTTTGGTGTCCAGCAGAATTGCCGCTTTGTGACCGGTCTTCGCCATCACGTTGCGGATATTTTGGATGCGCTGACCGTGCTCTTCATAATCACCGTGGGAGAAGTTCAGACGCATAACGTTCATGCCTGCATCAAGCAGTTTGGTCAGCATTTCTTCGGATTCGGTTTTCGGGCCGATGGTACAAACAATTTTGGTCTTTTTCATGACGATTTTATCTACAAGTTGTGATGGAATGGAAAAGTGTTTGCCTGACAGCAGAGCTGCCCGCGCGGAATTGAGATGGTGCCTGGTTGAATCAAATCATTACTAAGCGTAGAAGACTGTGAAAGGAATGGTGTAGTAAGTTCAGCCAAAGCATAGCGATTTGTGCGATTTATCATCGCTACTGGAGTAGTCACGCTTTTATTGGGGCGATATCGACAGATCAAGGGGCTGAAACCATTCAATCGAAGAGACGATGCGTATTATAGAGGGGAACGGGTTGGGAAACCAAATAAAAAACGTGATGTTGCGCAAGCTTAGGAGAGATATCGGAACGTTGTTTTGAATTCAATCAATGCGGGCAGCGTATCAGTCAGCAGGTCACAACATTTTTTTCACCGCGCGATCGCAAATGACACAAGTAACAAATGATCGTAAAAAAATACAAACACATGTCATCGAAGAGCACTGAAGAAAAGCAGGCAGAACGTTCAGGGGTTTTAGTGTTGGGAGGCGAATCAGGTCTACGTCAGGGAGGAAAGAGAGAACATTGCTTTGGTGCGTCCGAGTGGACTCGAACCACCGACCCCCACCATGTCAAGGTGGTGCTCTAACCAACTGAGCTACGGACGCACATCATGCAACGGTACTGCGAGAAAATTGGTGCGTCCGAGTGGACTCGAACCACCGACCCCCACCATGTCAAGGTGGTGCTCTAACCAACTGAGCTACGGACGCATCGTTTTTCTGTTTGTCAGCCAGTGTTGGCGACGGGGACGAATATTAACGACCTCTCTGAATACTGGCAAGGGAAAAAAGACATTTTCCTGTCATATTGTGCGTGACTGTCGAGCTAATGCGCATTGCGTTGTTTTTTTAGGCATAACAGCCACTATGCAGACCCTAAAAACCACCCGCTTCCAGGAGATAATTTCAGCGCGTGGGTGAGAGCAGAGGATCAGCGACCGGCTTTTTGCAAAATTGTGTAGGACGGTTGCTTCTGCAACCAGCGCATGCGCAAGGTCATCATTAGCGCCGCAAAGGTCAGTCCCAGAATAAATCCGCACCAGAAACCACTTGGTCCCATTCTCGGCACCAGCAAATCGGTAAGGCCCAGCATGTAACCGACCGGCAGTCCCAGCACCCAATAGGCGATGAACGTGATATAGAAGATAGAGCGTGTATCTTTATAGCCACGCAAAATACCGCTGCCAATCACCTGGATGGCGTCTGAAATCTGGAACAACGCCGCAAAAATAAGCAGGTGCGAGGCCAGCATCACCACTTCGGGACTGTCGTTATATAGCGCCGCAATGTGTTCACGGAACAAAATCGCCGTCGTCGCGGTACAACAGGCCATGAGAATACCGGTCACGATACTGGTATAAGCAGCGACTTTCGCGCCTTCAACGGAAGATTCCCCGAGCTTTGAACCCACCCGAATTGTCGCTGCCACCCCGAGTGAAAGTGGTACGACAAACATCAGTGAGCCGACGTTAAGGGCTATCTGATGGCTGGCCACGGCCACGATCCCCAGCGGAGAAACCAGCAGAGCCACGATAGCGAACAGCGTGACTTCGAAGAACAATGCCAGCGCAATCGGCAGGCCGAGTTGTGACAGACGACGTAGTGTCGCCCAGTCGGGTTTGGCAAAACGCGAAACAGGCTGAGTGTCACGCAGGGCACGGTTATGACGGACATAAAATCGCATCATAAAGAACATTACCCAGTAGACGGTGCCCGTGGCGACGCCGCAGCCGACACCGCCAAGGGCAGGCGCGCCGAATTTACCGTAGATGAAAATATAGTTAACGGGGATATTCACCAGTAAACCGATAAAGCCAAATACCATCCCCGGCTTGGTTTTGGACAAGCCTTCACACTGGTCGCGCAGCACCTGGAAGAACAAATAACCAGGTGCGCCCCACATGATGGCATGCAAATAACCGACAGCCTTTTCTTTCAGCTCCGGATCAATATTGTGCATCAGGCCGAGGATATGGTCGCACTGATAGAGTACGGCGATGACCAGCACGGACACGCCGGAGGCCAGCCAGAATCCCTGCTGAACCTGATGACCAATTTTGTCGCGACGACCGGCACCGTTTAAATGCGCGATGGTTGGTGTCAGGGACAGTAACAAACCATGTCCGAATAAGATCGCGGGCAACCAGATGGAGGTCCCGACGGCGACGGCGGCCATGTCCGTGGCACTGACCGAACCGGCCATTATGGTGTCGACAACGCCCATGGAAGTCTGAGCGATTTGCGCAAGGATGACCGGAATGGCAAGCGCTAATAAAATCCGCGCCTCTGCAAGGTACTTCTGCACAGATACACCTTTTTTCGTTGATTATACTGAATAAAAAACGCCACGAAGGGTGGCAATAAAGAGTGGGAAATAGTCCGAAGATTGTACATTGTCGGTATTTTTAAGCAAACAAAGCTGTTAACGAGCGGTTAAATAATGAAATGAAAGCAGACGGTGCTATTTCTGCCCGTGAAGATTTGGCTTTCCATTAAATCTGCGGCAAACTGACAAGAGTTTCGTTTTTAATACAGCAGACTTATGAATTGAGGAAAGACTATGTTTACCGGAATTGTTCAGGGAACCGGAACCGTCGTATCGATCGACGAAAAACCTAATTTCAGAACCCACGTTGTTCGCATGCCGGAAGATATGCTCGACAATTTGCAACTGGGCGCTTCTGTTTCACATAATGGCTGCTGCCTGACGGTGACAGAGGTCAATGGTGACCTGGTCAGCTTCGACCTGATCAAAGAAACGCTTCGTCTGACCAATTTGGATGATCTCAACGTTGGCGACTCTGTGAATCTGGAACGTGCTGCGCGTTTCAATGATGAAATCGGCGGCCATCTGATGTCGGGACATATTATTTGTACCGCAGAAGTGGCGAAGATTTTGACGTCAGAAAATAACCGGCAGATCTGGTTCCGTATGCCACATGAAGATCTGATGAAGTATGTATTACATAAAGGTTATATCGGCATTGATGGTATTAGTCTGACCGTCGGCGAAGTCACCCGTACCCGTTTCTGCGTACATTTAATTCCGGAAACGTTGCAACGCACCACGCTGGGGACTAAACGTCTGGGCGATAAAATCAATATCGAAATGGACCCGCAGACTCAGGCCATTGTCGATACGGTCGAACGCGTTCTGGCCAGCCGTGAAGCTGCAATTGCTACCGCGCAAGCCATGATCGAGAAGTCTGAATAACATCATTTCCATCCAGATTTCGCAGAGACTGCAAAAAGAAAAACCGGACTTTCAGGTCCGGTTTTTTTATGTCGTTCAGTTGTTGTCAAAGGGGATTAACGTGGAACGCGCATTCCGCCGTCAACGCCTTCAGGACTGAATACCACTTGCCAGAGCTGAATATCACGAGCCCTGAATGCCCCTGCGCAGGCATTGAGATAATACGTGAACATGCGGTGGAAACGATCGCCATATTTTTCTGCCAGTTCAGGCCAGTGTTTCTGGAAACGTTCATGCCACGCCATCAGTGTACGGTCATAATCCGCGCCTATATTGTGCCAGTCTTCCATGACAAACAAAGATTCGCTGGTTTGCGCAATTTGCTGAACAGAAGGCAGGCAGCCGTTCGGGAAGATATATTTATCAATCCACGGGTCGACGTTAAGATCTGTTTTGTTAGAACCAATAGTGTGCAGCAGGAAAATGCCGTCAGGTTTGATATTACGTTTGACGACATTAAAGTATGTCTGGTAATTCTTCGGACCGACATGCTCGAACATCCCGACCGAGACAATCCGGTCAAACTGATCGTTGAGGTCACGGTAATCCTGTAGGAGGATCGTGACATCCAGTCCTTCACATCTTTTTTGCGCGAGCTTTTGTTGTTCTGCAGAAATAGTGACACCAACGACACTGACACCAAAATTGCGTGCCGCAAACTCTGACAATCCACCCCAGCCGCAACCAATATCGAGCAAACGCTGCCCCGGTTTTAATTGCAGTTTATCGCAGATCATTTTGAGTTTTGCTTCCTGCGCTTCTTCCAGCGTTGTTGCTTCTTTCCAGTAGCCACAGGAATATTGCATATACGGGTCGAGCATCAGTGTGAATAAATCGTTGCCCAGATCATAATGCTCTTTGCCGACAATCCATGCACGTTTACGCGATTGCAAATTGGTCAGGCGTGCCGCGGCTACCCGCAGAGTGTCTTTAAAATGGTGGGGGAGTTTATTTTCCAAACCTGCACGGAGAACACGCTGGAAAAAAATATCAAGGCGGTCACATTCCCACCAACCATCCATATAGCTTTCACCCAGACCCAGAGAACCTTCCTGTAAAACACGCTTAAAAAAGTCAGTGTTTTTTACTTTAAGGTCGAAAGGGCGATTACCATTTACCTGGATGTCTGCCATTGCCAGCATTTCACTGGCTATCCGATACCACTGATTATCCTGAATGCTTAGGTCTTCTATACACGATGAACTCATAGCTTCTCCATCACTTTCTCTTCTGACTTATTAACCTGCCGGGAAAAGCAAAGGCTATTTTTTGCAGGTCTTTATGAGAACAGACGACTAGCGCCTCGTCCGATATCCGACACCAACAGAGGAAATTTAGAAGAACGCCTGCGGGCACAAGTCACGCAGGAAAATCATCCTTGAAAAACGTACTAGGAAAAATAGTGTGACGCATTCCTCGCGTCCGGCTTAAGTATGTAATAAAAGTTTTGTAAAAATGCTATTTTATTGGGTTTTGTTGAGTATAGGCTCGCCCGCAGGCATTCTCAATAGTTAATCGTCATGAAAGAAAATGACCATTAAGTGATTGTAACTTATGGTCATTATAACGATTAACTTTCAAAGCTTGCTCAGGCTTCCTGCTCCGACTTTTGATCAGTATATTGCGGATTTTTGTGTCGCACAGACATCCACCGGCCCAAAACTACCAACAATAGTGTAGACAGCATGGTGGTGACTGTCGCTATCAATGGTTGCGCAATAAATGCGGAAACCAGCAAACTGGCGAGGAAACACAATCCCAATTGCAGGGTATTTTGCAACGCAGCAGCTTTCCCTGTATTAGCAGGAAATGGCATTAATGCATTTGCCACAACAATTGGATAGATTGCGCCATTCACCAGAGCCATGAAACAGAACGGGATCAACAAGCTCACCAACCCGGCATCAGTGAACATGGCGACACAGAACAGACCCGCAACACTCAGGCCATACCCTGTCAGCAGCCAGGGTAAAATTTTATTCCCATCTAACCTGCTGATGAGCAACCTGCAGCCGAAGCCTCCAAGCAGGAAAGCGATGGTCTGCGGAACATAGCTCAGGCCAATCACGCCCGGCGAATAGCCCATATCGCTCAGAATAAACGGCGAACCCGTCAGCCAGGCAAAGAAACCGGCGGAGCAGGCGGCGTAAATCATGACATTACCGCTGTAAACGCGCGATTTCAGCAACGTGCCAAAGCCCGCTTTGTCGGCAGATTTGTGTTCTGCCGGCTTGTTTTCCCGCAGCGTGAAGGTGGCGATAAGCAACAAGGCGGCCACTGCAGTCAGCAGGGCAAATATAGCTTCCCAGTCAAAATGGTTGAGCACCCAGGCGCCAAGCAAAGGCGCCAGCGCCGGCGAAAGTGCCACTAAAGGCATAATGCTGGCGAAGGTTTTTTTAGCGACATCCGCTGAAAAACGGTCCACCACGATTGCCTGCCAGGTCACTGCGGCTGCACAGACGCCCATGGCCTGTAAGAAACGCAGCGCCAGAAGGGCGCGCACGTTCTCGACCCAAATCACGCCCAGACAGCCGACGGCAAACAGCATCAGACCGAGCAGTAAAACCGGTTTGCGGCCAATGCGGTCTGACAGCGGTCCCCACAGCAATTGTCCGATGGCGAATCCGCCGAGAAAAATACTCAGGCTGGCGCTGATCATTCCCGGACTGGTCATCAGGCTGGTTTGCATTGCGCTGAACGCAGGGAGGTACATATCTGTGGCTAAAAAGCCGAGCATGCTCAGGCCAGCCAGATAGAGCATAAATCCAAAGGAGGGTTTCATTATTATCTCGTTAATTTATTTATTGCAGATGATTTGATGCAGGGATCTGTTCGGAGGCAGATTTTAACGCTTTGATAACAGCGTTGTGAAACGTTAATATTTGCACTCTGCTATCAAAAATATTGAAGGCTAAAGTATGTGGTCAGAATACGCTCTGGAAGTCGTTGATGCGGTGGCAAGAACCGGAAGCTTCAGTGCGGCGGCACAGGATCTACATCGGGTGCCTTCTGCCATCAGCTACACCGTTCGTCAGCTCGAACAATGGCTGGCGGTGCCCTTGTTTGAACGTCGACACCGTGACGTCGTTTTAACGCCAGCGGGCAAAGTTTTCGTGGATGAAGCGCGGGTTCTGATAAAAAAAATGATAGCTACACGACGCCAGTGTCAGCAGGTTGCCAACGGCTGGCGGGGCGAGTTACGTATTGCTGTCGACAGAATCGTTAAACCGGCAAGAACCCGGCGACTGGTGCTGGATTTCTATCGTCATTTTCCTGACACGGAACTGATTATTCATTCCGAAGTGTTTAATGGTGTGTGGGACGCACTGGTTGACGGACGTGCTGATGTGGCAATCGGTGCGACGCGTGCGATACCGGTTGGTGGACGTTTCAGTTTTCGCGATATGGGGTTTATGGACTGGCACTGCGTGGTCAGCTCGCAGCATCCGCTGGCGCAGTTACCGGGTGCGCTCAGTGATGACCAGCTCAGGCCTTATCCCGCATTATGTCTTGAAGATACCTCGCGGACGTTGCCCAAGCGTGATACCTGGACGCTTGATAACCAACGGCGTCTGGTTGTGCCGGACTGGACCTGCGCGCTTGAATGTCTGAGTGAAGGTTTATGTGTGGGAATGATGCCGGTACATCGCGTGAGCCATCGCATTGAGCAGCAGACCTTGCAGGTTCTGGCGCTGGAGAATATCTTCCCTGACAGCCCGTGTTGCCTCACGTGGGACCAGAGTAATCCGTCACCTTCACTGGCGTGGTTGCTGGAGTATATGGGTGATACAGAAACGATGAACCGTGAATGGTTGCGGGACTGAGAAATAAAACGCCTGCAAAAGCAGGCGTTATAAAAGATTAAAGGCAAACATTAACGGCGATAGTCACGGTACGGGCCATCGGCCACCGAACGACGCTCAACCAGTTTCGGATGCACCTCGATGGTCTGTGATTCTTCACGTTTGCTGACGATGCGGTCGAGTAACATAGTAAAGGCCATCTCACCCAACCGTTCTTTCGGCTGATGGACGGTCGTCAGTGCCGGAGAGAAGTACCGCGCATTACGCACGTTATCGTAGCCAATCACCGAAATATCTTGCGGAACGCGCAATCCGAGCTCATCAGCGGCGCAGATTGCGCCCATTGCCATGACATCGCCCCCGCAAAAGACGGCGGTGGGGCGTTGTTTCTGCATCAGAATCTTATGCATCGCCTGATAACCTGACTCCGGCTCGAAATCGCCCTGAACCACCCATTCTTCACGAAGCGGGATATTGGCTTCCGTCAGCGCTTTGACAAAACCCTGGAAACGACCGCCGCCGGTGTTACGCGCCAGCTGTCCCGGGATCACGCCAATATCACGATGCCCTCGTTCGATCAGATAGCGTCCGGCCATATAACCGCCTTCGAAAGCATTATCGATAATGCTGTCGGTGAAGTTTTTACGCGCTTCGCCCCAGTCCATCACCACCATCGGAATCGAACGATACTCTTCAAGCATATTGAGTAATTCGTCAGGGTATTCTGCGCACATCACCAGCAGACCATCGACGCGTTTTTGCGCCAGCATTTGCAGATAGGCCTGTTGTTTTTCCAGATTATTGTGCGAGTTACACAAGATCAGCGTATAGCCTTTGGAGAAGCAGCTGTTCTCGACGGCTTCAATCACCTCGGCGAAATAGGGCGCTTCACTGGAGGTTGCCAGCAGACCAATCGTCTTGGTGTTATTCACTTTAAGACTACGGGCTACGGCGCTCGGAGAATAATGTAGCTCTTTAATGGCAAGCAGCACCGCTTCCCTGGTTTCTTCGGCGACGAAACGTGTTTTATTGATGACGTGCGACACGGTTGTAGTGGAAACGCCAGCGCGCTTTGCGACATCTTTAATCGTTGCCATGTAAAGAATGACTCCTGAACTTCCGTGCTTCAGCACGTTAGCATTATGTTAATCGTTTGCTTGCGTTGATTACACTGCGGACATCTAAAAGGGCAGTGTAATCATTGGGTGGATTCTTCAGAATGAGGCGTGAAATGCTCTCGGGTGAAATCGACCGGCACACAGGCGTGTTAACCGACAATTTTCTCTTATAATGCATGAAAGTGGAAGTAAAATTGTCATGTTCGCATTGTCATTCAGCAGAAGATTTTAAAAGTGAATTATGCGAAAATGCGTTGGCACACATTTAGTGTGGCTAAAAGAAACGCCACAACTTGATCCGAAAGGGGGTTTGATGGACAGCAACCTGAAATTATCGTTGATCACCACGGTATGCGCTTTGCTCATGATTATCGCTTTCAGCTTCACGGCAGTGATGAACTAATCTGGCACTAAGACAGTAGTGAGACGCAACAAAAAAGGGCGATACCTTTCACAGGAATCGCCCTTTTCAATTTTACGCAGTGACCGTTACCGCCGATACTCTTCCCTGCAGAAACTCTTCGTTAAGTGCTATTCAATGGCTGATTAGCGAAACCTCAGACTTAACGAATTGTTTATTATCGGATTGTTTTTGGGGTCATCACCCGACGCGCGCCAACATAGTGGTCTTGCCAGTAATCGTCGCCCAGTGAGGTGATTTTGATGTCTTCACCGGTTCTTGGCGACTGGATAAATTTGCCGTTGCCAACATAAACACCCACATGATCCGCTGCGCCGCGGTTGTTGATTCTGAAGAACACCAGATCACCGCTTTCAAGTTCGCCACGTTTCACCGGCGCTGCATCGCGCAGGTGGTACATCTCGTTTGCCGTGCGCGGCATTTTAATGCGGATCAAATCTTTGTAAGCGTAATAGACCAGACCGCTGCAATCAAAACCGGTATTCGGAGAAGTTCCTCCCCAGCGATAAGGTTTGCCGACCTGGTGCATCAGCTTAGTCATCGCCGTTTGTTGTGCATGCTGATAGCGTTTTTTATGTGTCGCACTCAGCGTAATAGGTTTGGTGTCTTCTTCGCGTAATTTTTTACCTTTACGGTGTCGGCCATACGCTTCTTTCTTGCTGATTTTTTCACTGCTGTTTTTGGCAAGCGCTCGTGATTTAGTGGCTTTTTCTGTCTTTTTCTCGGCCCGCGTTGTCCTGAGTGTTTTTTCTTTTTTGCTTTCGGCCCGGGTCGTTTTTACGCTTTTCTCAGAAGTTGTCTTGCGTTTGACCAGTTCGGTGCTGCTGACCTTCTTCGATTTTGATGCTTTTTCCTGAGTCTTTTTCTCTGTCACCGGTGCGACTTTTGTTTTTTTACTGGTTTTCGCCGCCACTGTCTTTCGCTTTCGCCGTTCTTCCGGCGTCACGGAATTAACATGGCTCTTCCGCTGATCGGCAGAGACGCGGGTCTGTGGCGATGCATGAGCCATATTAAGAAACAGCTGGGTAAAGAGCAGCACAAAAAGCGTGAACAGTAAGCGCATAGCTTCGTTACCATGAGTGGTTGGGTTAAACATCAGGGATGTCAGAGTATTGCTTAAAAGAACCCGACAAAAAAGCACGAATTGACTCGATTCTAGATCATATTGTGAGAAAAAGTTAATAGCTTTTTTTATGTCGAAATAAGCGCCATTTTAAGTAAAAAAAATAACCATTTTTCATCAGCTTAATATTTGAGATAAAGAATACGATTTTGCAAATCTGACATTATCGTCGAACGGCAAAAATGTTATTCTCGATGAATCTTTAAATATGTGATGTTCAGCGCAGCCGCCAAAAATTGTTTAATAAAATGCCAGTACTGAGAAAGACCCCACAAAAAATGGCGTTTTTATCTGATGGCTGGCGTCGTTACAATAGAAAGTATTATGTTTGCGCACCGTTTTTGGGTGCGCGCGTGAAGAGTAATGACTGTGACAGCCTGTACCGGCTTGAGGAAGCAAGAAATGACCACTCCAACTATTGAAAAAATTCAGAAGCAAGTTTCTGAAAACCCGATCCTGCTTTACATGAAAGGTTCTCCAAAGCTGCCAAGCTGCGGTTTTTCCGCTCAGGCTGTTCAGGCGCTTTCAGCCTGTGGCGAACGTTTTGCTTATGTTGATATTTTGCAGAACCCGGATATCCGCGCTGAAATGCCAAAGTTTGCTAACTGGCCAACTTTCCCGCAGTTGTGGGTTGATGGTGAACTGGTCGGCGGTTGTGACATCGTGGTTGAGATGTTCCAGCGCGGCGAACTGCAGCAGCTGATTAAAGAAACTGCTGAAAAATACAAATCTTCTGAAGAGTAATTCTAAGAAGGCCGCCGTCCTTTGAGGAGGGTGAAAACATAAAGAGCGACATTGTGTCGCTCTTTTTTTATGTCTGGATCCAGCCAGCCGTACGGATTACTGCTGATTATCCTGCTGCGCGGCTTCGTCTTCCGCTTCTTCTGCACTCAGGGGTAACGGCCAGCCGCCAAGACGCTTCCAGCGGTTCACCAGCTCACAGAACAGCTCAGCGGTACGCTCAGTATCATACAACGCAGAGTGTGCCTGACTGCTGTCAAACACCATTCCCGCGCTGATACAGGCTTTTGCCAGCACCGTTTGCCCGAGCACCAGTCCGCTTAACGCCGCAGTATCAAATGTGGCGAAAGGGTGGAACGGGTTACGTTTCAGCCCGGCGCGCTCGGCTGCCGCCATCAGAAAACTGTGATCGAAATTCGCGTTATGCGCCACGATGATTGCGCGGTTACAGTTTTGCTCTTTCATCCCTTTGCGGATGACTTTAAAAATCTCGTGCAGGGCTTCATATTCACTGACTGCGCCGCGCAACGGGTTGGTCGGATCGATACCGTTAAACGCCAGCGCTTCCGGCACCAGTACCGAACCTTCAAAAGGTTCTACGTGGAAATGCACGGTCTCATCGCTTTGCAGCCAGCCGTCCTCATCCATCTTCAATGTGATTGCTGCAATTTCCAGCAGCGCATCGGTTTGGGCATTAAATCCGGCAGTTTCAACATCAATGACTACCGGATAAAAACCACGAAAACGGCCTCTCAGGGCGTTAATGTCACTATTCTCGGCCATTAGTTTCTTATCTTCATCGAATTCAGCGCGCATTATGACAAATTTTGCCGTCCGTTGCAGGGCTGCGGCAAAAATTGGGCAATAAAAAAGGGCGCATTAGCGCCCCTTTCAGCATTCAGGGGGATCAGTTGCCCAGACCCTGGCCCGCATGTTTGGATTCGATAAGCTCGATTTTGTAACCGTCCGGATCTTCAACGAATGCGATAATGGTGGAGCCGCCTTTAACCGGACCGGCTTCACGGGTCACTTTGCCACCCGCATTACGGATGTCATCACAGGTTTGTGCCACGTTATCGACACCCAGAGCGATGTGCCCGTAAGCGGTGCCGATGTCGTAGCTGTCAACGCCCCAGTTGTAGGTCAGTTCAATGACTGCGCCTTCGCTTTCATCGGTGTAACCGACGAATGCCAGGGAGTATTTGTATTCAGTGTTTTCGCTGGTGCGCAGCAGGCGCATGCCTAACACATCGGTATAGAAGCTGATTGCGCGTTGCAGATCGCCAACACGAAGCATGGTATGGAGTAAACGCATAGGTTCCTCTTTATTTGCAGGATGAGAATTATCGGTTCAAGCCTAACTGATAGAGACCATTTTGTCTGTAAAACGACGCTCGTTTGCTGAAGGCCTGAACAAAAAAAGCAGCAGAAGGAGGGCCTCTTCTGCTGCAAGGATGGTGTTACTCTTTTTTAATCATTACAGCGTCGGGTAGTCGGTGTAACCCTGAGCACCGCCGCCGTAGAAGGTTTCTGGTTGTGGATCGTTAAGCGGAGCGTGGGATCTCAGGCGTTCAACCAGATCCGGGTTAGCGATATAGCTGCGACCGAAAGCCACGGCGTCGATGTAACCTTTTTCGATAAGTTCTTCGCCTTTCTCAGCGGTATAAGCGCCGGCCCCGACAATCACGCCCTGATAATGAGCGCGGATCACCGCACGGAATTCAGCCGAGTAAGGTTTACCGCCTGCCCAGTCAGGTTCAGAAATATGCAGATAAGCGAGTTTACGTTTGTTCAGCTCATCCAGCAGATAGATAGCTGCCTGCTCCTGATCTTCACCGTTATCCAGCCCGTTAAACGGACCCATTGGTGAAATACGGATACCCACACGGTCTGCGCCGATAGCGCCGATAGCGGCATCGACCACTTCCAGCGTCAGGCGGGTACGGTTTTCAATGCTGCCGCCGTATTCGTCTTCACGCAGGTTAGATGCCGGAGACATGAACTGGTGCAACAGGTAACCGTGCGCCGCATGCAGCTCAATGTAATCAAAACCAGCCTCTGCAGAACATTCTGCCGCGTGGCGGAAATCGTTGATGATCCCCGGGATTTCGCTCAGTTCAAGCGCGCGCGGTGTCGGGCAATCGACACGAATGGCGTGGCCTTGCTCATCGCGCAGGCTGGTGCGGGTTTCAGGATTCACAGCAGAAGGCGCAACCGGCGTCTGGTTATCCGGCTGAACGCTGTTATGAGAAATTCGGCCCGTGTGCCAAAGCTGAACCGCAATGTGGCCATTTTTCTGATGCACACCTGCGACGATTTTTTTCCACGCAGCCACTTGTTCTGGCGTGTGCAGACCCGGCGCACCGGCATAGCCTTTCGCCTGGAAGGAAACCTGAGTAGCTTCGGTAATGATCAGGCCGGAACTGTGGCGCTGCGCGTAATATTCGCCCATCAGCGGGGTAGGGATGTCACCCGGTTCGATGCTGCGCAGGCGGGTAAGGGGCGCCATAAAAACACGGTTAGGCAATGTATTTTTGCCGACAACAATGGGGGTGAAAAGCTTGGTCATTTCAATAACTCCGGATTTAATGGACTGATCGTTATGGCATTCAGGAACATAATTCCCGCTACACGATCGTTTCGCAATGCCTCTTTCTAACGTATCTGGCCTCTGCCTGACTACGCGCCCTGTGCCTTTTTGCAGATCCTCTTGCAGGATGAACAGAAAACGTCTTGAATAAAAGTTCACCGTTATTTACGGAGGACGCGTGGCCCAGCAACTTGAATTTTTCGAAATCCCCAGTCCGTGCCGTGGCATATGTCAGGCCGATGAACGCGGTTATTGTCGCGGTTGCCTGCGCAGCCGTGAGGAACGTTTCGGCTGGATGAAAATGACGGATACGGAAAAGCGCCATGTTCTGCGGTTATGCCAGCAGCGTCTTTTACGTCAGCAGCGGGCCGGAAAGCAACCCGACGAACCTTTGCCGGAACAACCGGAATTGTTCTGATTTTTCATCCCGGTCGCCAGCGTCGTGACGGCTGTCTGCTTCTTTGTAATTCTTACGCCCCGCATCAATACAGCGCCGCAGGCGTTGTGTATTCTGTCGGTCGAAAATCAAAAACTTAAGGGATTCAAAATGGAAGCGCGTACCCCGATTTCTCCTCAAGGCCCGGTATTCTCAAAATTGATTTGCGGTTACTGGCGTCTGATGGAATGGAACATGACGCCGCAACAGATTCTGGCCTTCATGGAACAGCATATTGAGCTGGGCATCACCACGGCCGATCATGCGGATATTTACGGTGATTATCAGTGCGAAGCCGCGTTCGGCGAGGCTCTGCGACTCAAGCCTTCCCTTCGCGAAAAAATGCAACTGGTCAGTAAATGTGGCATAGCAACACGGGCCAATCCTGATAACAAAATCGGTCACTACATTACAGATACAAAGTACATCGTGGAACGTGCCGAGAAATCGCTCAGTAATCTGCATACCGATTATCTGGATTTGCTGCTGATCCATCGCCCGGATCCGCTGATGGATGCCGATGAAGTGGCTGAGGCATTCACGCAACTGCATAAAAGCGGCAAAGTAAAACATTTCGGCGTTTCTAACTTTACTCCGGCTCAGTTCAGCCTGTTGCAGTCACGCCTGCCGTTCCAGCTGGCGACGAATCAGGTGGAAATTTCCCCGATCCATCAGCCGGCGATCCTCGATGGCACCTTAGATCTCTGCCAGCAATTGCGTATTAAGCCGATGGCGTGGTCCTGCCTGGGTGGCGGTCGTTTGTTCAGCGACGCAGAGTTCCAGCCGCTGCGCGACGAACTTCAGGCGGTGGCAAACGAAATCGGTGCCGATACGATCGAACAGGTGGTTTACGCCTGGGTGATGCGTCTGCCATCTCAGCCTCTGCCGATTATCGGTTCGGGTAAAATTGAACGTGTGAAATCAGCCTGTAAATCATTGTCACTGGACATGACCCGTCAGCAATGGTTCCGCATTCGTAAAGCTGCTCTGGGCTACGACGTTCCTTAATCGCTTCTGCTTCAGGCTACATATCCGCAGCCTGAAGCATTAAGCACAGAAAGGTCAGGCAGGTTTGGTGGCAGTGACCACCGGCGCTGCAGGACCCTCATCCGAAGAAATGGCCTGCTGCAATTGCGACAGTGAGCAATAGAGACGCCAGATTACCCCTGCCAGTTCCCGCGCCGCCGGTTCAGGGTGATGCGCCAGTGAATTGCTCATCCGCAGTAGCTCCGTCAGCGTAGCATCCAGATTTTCGTGGCTGACCCCGCGTTCTGTCATGACGCCTTTCAGGCAATGAATACACACGTCACGCACCGCGGAAAGCGGATCCGAACGGGTTTCCCATTCACGTAACTGCCAGACAATGTGGCTGCAATTGAGCAGCACCACGCCCCAGCGCAGCAGCCAGGTGCGGGAGAGCTGATCTTTACTTTGACTGAGCTGATTCATCCGATGGTAAATCAGCGATTCAAACTGGAAATGGCTTAGCGAAGGTTTGCGGCTGAGCTGATCCATAAAATCACGGCGCAGGGCGCGGATGATGCGGCGACTTTTACGTTTATCCGAACTTGGCCTCAGGACCTGAAATGCGATACCCGCCAGCATCACACCGGCAATCTTGGCCACGCCGTCGTTCATAAATGACTGATAGTCGAAATCCGGCGGGTTAGTGACCGCTAAAAACGATCCCATGAAGACAATCATTTGTCCCCACAAACCGGCGTAACGTTTGTACTGCAATTTCATCATCTGCATCGTGACCAGCATCGGCAGGAAGAAAGCGCAGAATACCCAAAAGTTGTCGATCTGAACCATCAGCCCGAACTTGAGCAGAAAACAGCCGACAAACAGTAAGCCCAGCGATTTAATTAACAGAGTGACGCTGCTGATAGGGGAGGCCGTCGAAGAATAAAGCACGCAACTGACAGCGGTCAGCGCCACCGCACCCGCGCCTGAATCCCACTGTGTGCTCATCCAAAACGCGCAACCAATCACAATACACAAAAAGGTGCGCAGTCCGTTATACGCGGCTTCCAGCGTATCGGTGTGCTGTGCAAGATGGCTGATTTTGGGCGGCTGGAGTGTTTCAGCTTCCGCCACATTGGCATTTTCCACACGGCGCAGCCAGCGTTCACTGCGCAGATACAGCCAGCAAAAATCACGTAACCGCTGCCAGAATGCCTGATGACGAAAATCCGAGGTGTCGTGAGGTTTAATGTGCTGGAGAATTTTCGACAGTTTGTATTTATCTGTATCGGGCTTGCGCAATTCATCGAGCAAAACGCTCAGCACTTCAGTCAGATTTTCCGGCGGAGTCGGCCAGTTAAGCAACATGCGACGCAGGCTGGAAATATAACTGGTCATGCGCAACTGCTGATGAAGCAGATAATTGAGCACATTATTCTGACGACGCAGGCGGTAGTGGCTCCAGACGGCCTGAATGCGTAACAGATTCATGGTGAGGATTTGTCCGATCAAACCTTCGTGCGAGGCGCGGATCTGGTCGGAGATTTCTGTGCGCCATAACAGCTGCGCATGTTCCAGTAACTGGGTATGCATTTTACGCAATGAGGTGAGCAGTGCGTCGCCGTCCGAGGTGCTGGGCAGCACCATCATCATAAAACCACCGCACAAAATACCGGTGACGACTTCTCCCACACGAGCCTGAGCGATATCAAAAATCTGCGTCGGATCTGTGACGTCTACCGTTGAGAACGCAATGATGGCGGCTGTATATCCCGCCAGAGCAAACGCGTAAGAAACGTTGTTCTGATAATGATTGGAGACATAAGTACAAATCCCCAGCCAGGCCGCGATGGCGAAAGTGAACAGCCATGGCTCGTTCAGACAATGTCCGGCAATAAATACCGCGCCCATGGCACCCAGCAAACTGCCGATAATCCTGCCGATACTTTTACTGATGACGCCACCCACGGTCGGGAAACTGACCACGGCGGCGGACGTCAGCGCCCAGTAAGGTTCGTCCATCTGGAATTCAAACGCGATATACAGCGCGAGTATCATCGCAATGGAGTTGCGCAAGGCATACCGCCATTGGCCGCCGGTGGCTTTTCCCCACGGCGTGTTTTTCCATTCGAGCCAGGAAAGATTCACGACGCAACCTTAATTACGCACGGAAATCGTACAGGTCGTTCCGGCTACCAGAACAACATGCTCTGGTACATTTTCAAGCTTAATTCTCACCGGTATTCTCTGCGCAAGACGCACCCACGGTACATTCGGTTTTACGTTCATCAGTAAATCTTCCTGAGTATCGAGGCTCTGGTCATAAATCGCACGGCCAATACTTTCCACGCGCCCCTGCAACGGAATATTGCCGTTAAAGAGGGTAATATCCGCCATATTTCCCTCACGAATATTTTTAAGTTTGGTTTCTTCGAAATAGCCGAGAACATAAAACGAATGGATATCCACCAGCCCGACCAGCGGTGTACCGGTGGTGGCATAGTTGCCTCTGCGGGTTTGCAGATTGGTGATATAACCGTCAGTCGGCGCGACAATAGTCGTTTTGCTCAGATTCCACTTCGCCTGTTCTAATGACGCCTGCGCAGCCTGATATTGTGCCTGCATCGCTTTGGCGCTGATATTTGATTCATCTAAGGATTCAGCGGAAATAACGTTGGTGCCGAGCCTGCGACGTCGCTGGGCTTCATGATTGGCTTTGGCTAAATCAGCAGCTGCTTTAGCCACTTCAGCTTCGGCATTATCGACGGCGATTTTAAACGGCACAGGATCGAGACTGAACAGCCGATCGCCACTTTTAACAAACTGATTGTCGTGGATATTTATTTCCGTGATCCGCCCGGAGACTTCCGGTGTGATATCCACAATTTCGGCGCGTACTTTGCCATCCCGCGTCCAGGGCGACTGCATATAATAATTCCACATCCACCAACCGGCGCAAATTGCGACGGCGAAAACCAGCACTGTCGAGAAATATTTGAGGGTCTTGAATTTCATTTCAGAGGTTCACCATAAGTATCAGTGCGGCACAAATAGAGATAACGAAAAGAGATAAATCCATCAGGGTGGGATGCCAGACTTCACCAGAATAAATCCAGTCGCGCAGCAGTCGGTGTATCAGAAGCCAGAATACCAGCCCCAGTAAAAGCGCTTTGAACATCGGGGGGAAATAAAGTGAGGCACCCAGGACCAGATCCGGTAGCGGGAAGCCTGAGTGAAACATTTGCGCATTCACAATATTAATCTCTGCCGGTGATTGTGTTATAAACAAGATTAAATCTGAAAGCGGGGATTCCGCTCCCGGATGCAATAGTACCTACCATTATATATAGAATTGTAATTTCTCGATTAAAGTTCCTAAAACTAAGCTAAACTCTGGGGAGTTATCTTAGCATGCTAATTATAAGGAGGGGATAATTGGAATCGAATCTGGGGTCAGATCTAGCACGATTAGTTCGTGCCTGGCGTGCGTTGATTGACGATCGGTTAAAGCCGTTGGAACTCACGCAAACACACTGGGTAACACTGCACAATATCAACATGTTACCTCCGGAGCAGTCTCAAATTCAGCTGGCAAAAGCCATCGGAATTGAGCAGCCGTCTCTGGTGCGTACACTGGATCAACTGGAAGAAAAGAAACTGATTACCCGTCAGACGTGTGCGAGCGATCGCCGTGCTAAGCGCATCAAGCTGACTGAAGAAGCCGCGCCAATCATCAATGAAATGGAGTCGGTTATCGATTCCACGCGCAAAGAAATTTTGTCTGGCATGTCTTCTTCAGAAATCGAACAACTGGGCGGGATGTTATCCCGGCTGGAAAAAAATATTGCTGCATTGCAAAGCAAATCATAAGAACAGGTTTTTATCTATTTTTGTCACACAGCGTCATATTTGCTCTACACAAAAAAACCGAAGCCAGTGGCTTCGGTTTTTTGTTTGCGCTTCAGTTATTTGCTAGCAGAACGCATCAGGCGCTTGGGGAAACGGTAATGGTGCTGCCGCTGCTCGCCATGCTGACACGCTGACCTACGCTGAATTTGGTCGCGCCAGCTTTCTGAACAACCTGAATGGTTGTGCCGTCATCACGACGGATTTGCAGTTCTACACCGTTAGAACGGTTAAGAGAACTCTGCACGCCCTGACCTGCGACGCCACCGGCAACTGCGCCCGCAGCCGTTGCCAGACTACGACCCGTACCGCCGCCAACCGTGTTACCCAGGAAACCACCCAGTACTGCACCACCGAGTGCGCCGACGATGTTTGAATCATCGCCGCCCTGGATTTGTACCGCACGTGTAGAAACGATAGTCCCGTAAGTCACTTGTTGAATTTGTTTCGCCTGAGACGAGGAGTAAACGTCGCCAGACAGTGAGTTATCGCTGACGCAGCCAGTAAGAGAAATGCCAGCAAGTGCGACGACGAGTAAACGCTTAATCATAAATAGCTCCTTTTTTATGCTGCTGTACGGCTTTCAGACTAGCCACAACAACAGAGAAAAAACAGTACACAGTTCAACATCAGTGTCGAGGGTGGTCGTATACCATAGTTACTTCACTTTCTCCAAGTATACAGGAGGCGTGTTCAACTAATAATAAACGCAGGTTTAAGTTTTAGACAGCAGTGAGTGCGATCAAATATCTTCACCCTGAATGTTGTGATTGGCCGATTTATCGCCAGCCTGTTTTTAAAAATTAAAATTCGTAACAAGAAAAACACGAAGCCATCACAGGGTGTAATAAAAACTGAGTAACTCATGGCGCAATGCTTCCGATACCGATTACTCTGTCACTATTACTTTTTGTCGGATGTTTTCCGGGAGTTGAGGATGTTATCTATGAAGTCAGGTCGTTATATCGGCGTGATGTCCGGCACCAGTCTTGATGGCGTGGATGTTGTGCTGGCTGCCATCGACGAGCGTCTGGTCGCGCAACAGGCCAGCTACTCGCATCCTATTCCCATTGCATTGAAAAACGCCATTCTTGGCATGTGCCAGGGACAGCAGGTGACGCTGGAAGAGGTCGGCAAGCTCGATACTCAGCTGGGAATATTATTTGGTGAGGCTATTTTAGGGCTGCTGAAAAGCGCCGATATTTCACCGGAAGAAGTCACCGCGATTGGCTGCCACGGGCAAACGGTCTGGCATCAGCCTAAAGGCGATACTACGTTTTCGATGCAACTGGGCGATAACAACCGCATTGCCGCCATGACCGGCATTACTACTGTCGGAGATTTCCGCCGTCGCGATATGGCGTGGGGCGGGCAGGGGGCACCGCTGGTTCCGGCCTTCCATCAGGCCCTGCTGTCTGATCCGGCTGAGCGCAGAATGATCCTTAATATCGGCGGCATTGCGAACTTGTCCATGTTACTGCCGGGACAGCCGGTGCGCGGCTACGACACCGGTCCCGGCAATATGCTGATGGATGCGTGGATCTGGCGTCATAAAGCGCAGCCTTATGATAAAGGCGCGGAGTGGGCGAATGAGGGACGGGTGAATTTACGGTTGTTGCAGCAAATGTTGTCCGACCCGTACTTTGCTGAACCGGCACCAAAAAGCACCGGTCGTGAATACTTCAATATGGCGTGGCTGGAAAAGCAGCTGGCGCGTTCAGCGGAAATCTCTCCGACCGATGTGCAGGCCACGCTGGCTGAACTCACGGCAGTCAGTATCGCCGAGCAGGTTCAATTAGCTGGCGGATGCGACCGTCTGATGGTCTGTGGCGGTGGTGCGCGTAATCCTCTGCTGATGACGCGCATGTCAGCCATGCTTCCCGGCACGGAAGTGTGTACTACGGACTCCTGCGGGATCAGCGGTGATGATATGGAAGCGCTGGCGTTTGCCTGGCTGGCTTTCAGAACCTTATCGGGTCAGTCAGGTAATCTGCCTTCCGTCACAGGTGCCAGCCGCGAAACTTTGCTCGGGGCGATTTATCCGGTGGTTTCAACCCGCGCCTGACGCGTTCTCGGTTTTATCTCAATGTGTTGTGCAACCTGTCATGGTACATAACAGATAAACCGAGAACACTCAGGGAGTTCAGAATGAAAAAGGCGATCATCGCTTCTCTTGCAGGATTAACGCTGGCCGGATGTAGCCAGTTCAGTCACCAGACCGAAAGCCCGACGCAGGAACTGCACTACCAGTGCGGGACATTGCCGCTGACCGTCACGCTGGATAAACCGGCGCAGCAGGTCAATATGGTGATGGACGGCGAGCAGCTGAAACTGAAACAAGTTGAGGCAGCTTCCGGCACGAAATACAGCGATGGCCGTTACACGTTCTGGTCGAAAGGTAATCAGGCTTTCGTCCAGCGTGGTGAGAACGTCATCATTGACGATTGCATTCAAAAATAAACCTACCCGTCATACTTCGAACTGCAAATGCGTTTGCTCACCCCGGTCATAGAGTTATCTATGCTCCGGGGATTCCCTCACTTGCCGCCTTTTTGCATCTCGAATTACTTTGGGTAGCTTCTTTTTTCATAATTTCTCTTTTCAAACCCCGCGTCAGGAACGTTGAGATCCTGACGCGGCGGGTGCACAATGCGTCTACCTTCCTTTGATACGCAATTGATCCATATGGCTGATAATAAAGAATTTGATATTGCGGACTCGCGCCGTGAATACACCCGGGGCGGATTACGTCGCGCTGATTTAACGCCGGAACCGCTGCCGCTGTTTGAGCGCTGGCTGAAACAGGCGTGTGATGCCCGTCTGGCCGATCCGACGGCGATGGTTGTCGCGACGGTGGATGAAAACGGACAGCCTTTCCAGCGCATTGTGCTGCTCAAACATTATGATGAAAAAGGGCTGGTGTTTTATACCAACCTCGGCAGCCGTAAGGCGCAGCAGCTGGCGGGCAATTCCCGTATCAGCCTGTTATTCCCCTGGCATATGCTCGACAGACAAGTCAACGTTCTCGGTCAGGCAGAACGTTTATCCACGCTGGAAGTCATGAAATATTTCACCAGTCGTCCGAAAGACAGCCAGATTGGCGCATGGGTTTCTCAGCAATCCACCCGCATTTCGGCGCGTGGCGTGCTGGAAAGTAAATTCCTCGAACTGAAACAGAAATTCAGTAATGGTGAAGTGCCGTTGCCCAGTTTCTGGGGTGGTTTTCGCGTCAAAGTGGATTCAATGGAATTCTGGCAGGGCGGTGAACATCGTCTGCACGACCGGTTCATTTATCAGCGTGATGAAGCTGAGACAGAAACTGGCTGGAAAATAGACCGCCTCGCACCTTAACCACGAAAAAACACGCGATTCCCTAGCGCTCGGGCGACGAGCGCTTTATTCTATGTCGTTCGCCGAAAGGTGAGAGAAAGGGCACATGCGCGGCATGATGTCAGACATGAATCTGCACACATTCAGTACATATTTCTAAGTACAAACAAACGGAGTCTTTGATGGCGAGCAGCAACCTGATTAAACAACTGCAAGAGCGGGGCCTCATTGCCCAGGTAACGGATGAAGAAGCGTTAGCAGAGCGACTGGCGCAAGGGCCAATTGCACTCTATTGCGGTTTCGATCCTACCGCAGACAGCTTGCATTTGGGACATCTGGTGCCTTTGCTTTGCCTGAAACGCTTCCAGCTGAACGGCCACAAGCCAGTGGCGCTGGTCGGTGGCGCAACTGGTCTTATCGGTGATCCGAGCTTTAAAGCGACCGAGCGTAAGCTGAACACCAATGAAACCGTGAATGAGTGGGTGGAAAAAATCCGTCAGCAGGTTTCTCCGTTCCTGGATTTCAGCTGTGGCGATAACAGCGCGATCACCGCGAACAACTACGACTGGTTCGGCGGCATGAACGTGCTGACCTTCCTGCGTGATATCGGTAAACACTTCTCTGTTAACCAGATGATAAACAAAGAAGCGGTGAAACAGCGTCTGAACCGCGATGACAGCGGCATCTCCTTCACCGAATTCTCGTACAACCTGCTGCAAGGTTATGATTTTGCGTCCCTTTACGATCTGCACAACGTTGAGCTGCAAATCGGTGGCTCCGACCAGTGGGGCAACATCACCTCAGGTATCGATCTGACCCGTCGTCTGCACCAGAAACAAGTGTTCGGCCTGACCGTTCCGTTGATCACCAAATCTGATGGCACCAAATTCGGTAAGACCGAGGGCGGCGCAGTCTGGCTGGATCCGAAGAAAACCAGCCCGTACAAATTCTACCAGTTCTGGATCAACACAGCGGATGCCGACGTTTACCGCTTCCTGAAGTTCTTCACCTTCATGAGCATTGAAGACATCAATACGCTGGAAGAAGAAGACAAAACCAGCGGCAAAGCGCCTCGCGCGCAGTACGTTCTGGCGGAAGAAGTAACCGGTATGGTTCACGGCGCAGAAGGTCTGGCGGCAGCGAAACGTATCACGCAGAGCCTGTTCTCCGGTTCCCTGAGTGAAATGACAGAAGTCGATTTCGGTCAGCTGGCGCAGGACGGTCTGGAACTGTTTGAAGTACCACGCGACACAGACCTGCAACAGGCTCTGGTGATTGCAGGTATGGCGCCGTCGAAAGGTCAGGCGCGTACCATGATTTCTTCCAACGCGGTTTCCGTAAACGGCGAAAAACAGACTGACACTGAATACAGCTTCACTGACAGTGATCGTCTGTTTGGTCGTTATACCTTGCTGCGTCGCGGTAAAAAGAACTACACCCTGTTGCTCTGGGCATAAGTTATAGGCAAGCAGAACGGGGGGCCGAATGGCCTCCCGTTTTTGTTCACTGATATCAGTTATTCCGCCATCTCCCGATGACGTTGCAATCGGAAATTCCTCATGAAAAGCATTCTTTCTATCCAGTCACACACGGTATTTGGTCACGCGGGTAACAGCGCGGCGGAATTCCCTATGCGTCGTATGGGCGCAAACGTTTGGCCGCTGAATACCGTTCAGTTCTCCAATCATACTCAGTATGGTCACTGGACTGGCTGTGTAATGCCCGCCACACATCTGACTGAAATCGCGCAGGGGATTGCGGAGATTGACCGTCTGAAGGATTGTGATGCGGTGCTGAGCGGCTATATCGGTTCGCCGGAGCAGGGACAGAGCATTCTGGAGATTGTCCGCCTGGTGAAAGCGGCGAATCCGGATGCATGGTATTTTTGCGACCCGGTCATGGGGCATCCTGAAAAGGGCTGTATCGTGGCACCGGGCGTTGCCGAGTTCCATTGCAATCAGGCGCTGATTAACTGCGACATTATTGCCCCGAACCTGCTGGAGCTGGAATTACTCAGCGGCCATGCGGTGGCAAGTGTTGAAGAAGCGGTGGCGACGGCGCGTGAGCTAATCAGTAAAGGCCCGAAAATTGTGCTGGTTAAACATTTAAGTCGCGCTGGTTATCACAGCGATCGCTTTGAAATGCTGCTGGTAACGGCAGATGAAGCCTGGCATATCGACCGTCCGCTGGTTGATTTTGGCGTGCGTCAGCCGGTCGGGGTCGGTGACCTGACCAGTGGTTTGCTGCTGGTCAATCTGCTCAAAGGCGAAGCGTTGGATAAAGCGCTGGAACACGTCACTGCGGCGGTTTACGAAGTGATGCTGACCACTCACGCGATGGGTGAGTATGAGCTGCAAATCGTGGCGGCGCAGGACAAAATGGTCAAACCAGAGCACCATTTCCCGGCGGTCAAACTCTAGATTTTATCTCCATAAAAAACGCCCCGTGCTGTGACAACCGGGGCGTTTTTATTTATGCCTGTCTGTACAGACGTATCAGGCGCAGGAAATTACTTCAGGCCTTCCGCCGTCAGCGCAGCATCAACGGCAGGGCGCGCAGCCACACGATCCAGATACGCATTGAGTTCGGTCAGTGCGCTCAGGTCAAACTTCAGTGCTTTTGCCCAACCCATCACGGTGAACAGATACGCATCCGCCACGCTGAAACGGGCACCCAGCAGGAACTGATTGTCTTTGAGTGATTCATTCACGTAAGCAAATTTCTTGCTCAGTGCTTCGCGAGTCACAGCTTTGAAATCATCCGGCGTTTTTGGATTGAACAGCGGAGAGAAGCCTTTATGCAGCTCAGTCGCAATATAGTTCAGCCATTCCAGCGCATGATAGCGAGCCAGCGTACCTTGTTCCGGCATCAGCTGACGATCAGGTTTCTGATCGGCCAGATACTGCACGATAGCCACGCCTTCGGTCAGAATGCTGCCATCATTGAGCAACAGTGTCGGGATCTGCCCTTTCGGGTTCACTGCGAGGAAGTCATCACCGGTTTCGGTTTTCTTGGTCGCCAGATCAACTTTTTCAATGCTGAAGTCCAGACCTGCTTCACGAAGAACGATGTGCGGGGAGAGGGAACAGGCACCGGATTTATAATACAGTTTCATAAACACTCCATTGGATGAGCAACCCGCCTGATCCCATAAAACACAAGGGTTTCACGGGACAGCGATTCGGCTATATAAAAACTGCTTCTATCCTAGAACCGGCGGGAGCAAATGTCAGTGTTTTAATTGTGACAGTGAGCCTGACTGCTCATATTCTGCCGAACCTTGGGCTCTTAACGTGAATGCTGATTCAGGAAATCACGGACTGCCACTTCAACATTTTCCGGCGCAGGGAGCATCGGTGAACGCAGCTCATTTTTCATCAGGCCGTCGAGTGATAAGGCGTATTTAATCGCCGCCGGATTCGGCGCAGAGAACATCAGCCGGATCATTGGCAGCAGGCCGAAAAATGTTTTACGCGCCGCTGCAATATCCTGCTGTTTGAACTGACGGATAAGCTGAACAAACTCTTCCGGAAAAATATGTGAAGAAGCGGCAATGGCACCGGCGCCGCCCAGACTCAGCGTCGAGAAAATCTGCACGTCTTCACCGCACAGCACATCCAGTTCGCCGTCAGCGATAAGTGAAAGCGTCAGATCAATGCTGCCGCCACAATCTTTGACTGCGCTGATTTGCGGATGTTTAGCCAGCTGGCGGAATGTTTCCAGCTCCATCTGCACGCCGGTACGGTAAGGAATATTGTAAAGCACTACCGGCACGGTGGAATGGTCGGCAATCTCAGTAAACCAGGCCACCAGTGCGGCCTGAGAAGGGCGGATATAATAAGGTGCGGGGATCAGAAGGCCTGCGACAGGTCGCTGAAGGATCGCATCCTGCATTTCGCGGATAACCGGCATGTGGGTGCCGGAAAGCCCCATAATGATCTGATGGCCGGGTACCACTTCCAGCACGGCATCCAGAACCTGAAGCTGTTCTTCTTTGGTGAGCATCGGCGCTTCGCCGGTGGTTCCGCAGACGACAACGCCATCAACGCCCCGTTTGAGCAGCCGGGTGCACAGAGATTTCAGTGCAATAAAGTCGATCTCACCCTCATGGAAAGGTGTGACCAGCGGGACCCAGATACCTGAAAACGATGACATGATGTATTTCCTTAAACGGCGTGATTTATCAGTCTCGGATCATGTCAGTAAAACAGGGACGAGCGCCAATTGAATGAATTAATAAGGTGTTTTGAGTTATCTATGAAGCTTATGTGTCAGCGTTTCAGATACTGGCTGACATATTCATTTCAGTCGTCAGCAACGTTGATAATACTTCAACCGGTACCGGCCTTGAGAAAAGATAACCTTGTAGATGCGAGCAACCCGCTGATACTAAAAAGGATTTTTGAAGCTGGTTTTCCACGCCTTCGGCGATCACATTGAGATACATTTTATTGCCGAGCTGGGAGACGGCAGAAACGATGGCGGCAGTATCGTTCACTTCTGTGACGTACTGCACGAACGAACGGTCGATTTTTACGCTGTCCACCGAGATATCTTTCAGCAAACTGAGACTGGAATAACCCGTACCGAAATCATCGAGAGAAATTTTCACACCGGCTTTGCGCAGTTTCGCCAGATGACTGAGACTGGTGGCATTGGCGTTCATCACTGATGTTTCTGTCAGCTCGAGTTCCAGACGTGAAGGTGGGAAATTCTCTTCTGCAAGAACGGCCAGAATTCGCGGCCCGAAATCAGGTTCTCCCAGTTGTACCGCGGAGACGTTAATCGCCAGATTCAACTGGACGAAGTTCTTAATATCGCGGCAGGCCCGGCGCAGAACGATTTCTCCGAGCTGGATCACCAGTCCGGTTTCTTCTGCCAGAGCAATAAACTGCACCGGCGAGACCTGCCCGAGCACCCCGTGATTCCAGCGGGCGAGCGCTTCCACGCAAACGACCTTTTCATCACGACTGCGCAAAATCGGCTGATATACGCAGGAAAGATCGCCTTCTTTAGCCAGCGATTCAGCCAGCGCTTTCACCATAATGCGTTTACTGACGCTGCTGGCGTCCAGCAATTCAGAGTAAAAAGAGAACATATTCTTGCCGCGTTGCTTAGCTTCCAGCAGCGCGGTATTCCCGCGACGCATAATTTCACCGGCAGTAATATTTTCGGCGCCAAACATCACGATACCGAAAGAAATAGTCATCATCGGGTTAGCGCGCGTCAGCGTGAAAGGCTGGCGCATCATCACCAGAATTTCCAGCGCCAGATTGTTGGCTACTTCGCTGGTCGGATTATTACGCAAGATAATAGAGAACTCATCGCCGCCGATGCGTGAAACCGTTCCGCTGCTACCGACTTCATTACGCAAACGCTGGCCGAATTCACACAAAATCGCATCACCGGCCTGATAACCATAGGTATCGTTGATATAGTTGAAATCATTAAGATTAAGCAGGATAAGCGCGTAGGGTTCAGGACGATACATCCGCTGCGCCGCAATCTGGCTGAGTTCTTCACTTAGCGCCGTGCGGTTAGGCAGACCGGTCAGTACATCATGGCGGGCAAGATAACGGATTTGCGCTTCGGAACTGCGCAGCAGGGAGATATCCATAATGGAGGTCAGAATAAAATGCCGCGTCTCAAGCGTGACGCGTGACTTACGCACCAGCACATTGCGCCGCTTTCCTGAAGGATCTACCAGCGTTTCTTCGTTAACCGTTTTTTCACCGGTTTCCAGCACTTCGATATCACGTTCCCGCTGACGGGCAGCCTGTTCGGGTTCGGTAAAAAAGGAAACATCCTGACCAATCAACTCTTCACGCGGACGGCCATAAAACTCACTGGCTTTCTGATTGAGAAATACCAATTTACGGCTGTCGTCTTTCAGCACCGTTGCCTCGGGAAGCGTATCAAGAACTGCCTGGCATATCGCAAAATCAGTAAGCATGAATTAACTACCCCGAACAGAATATGAGTGTGATGTGGCGCAGTGTCTAAGCCGGTGACTCATCAGGTTGTTTTTGCAATTATTACTCACAATTGGATGAGAATATTACCGTTGTTTTTAAATTCTAAAATTCAATCGGTTATCATGCCCTAAGTAAGGTATTCGATATTTTGTTCGGGTGAATAACGATCAACTCAGCTCAATGCGGTTTTTACCGGCAGATTTAGCCCGATACAAAGCATGATCTGCCTGGATTAACAAATGCGAGATTGAGTCCTGATCGGGTTCACTAAAAGCCATTCCTACGCTGACCGTCATCGGAATATTATGCTGCGAATTCTGCGCCAGCTGAGAACGGATATTCTCTGCCATACGTATTGCCTGTTCTCTCGGGCGGGTGGTCAGGCAGGCAAATTCTTCTCCGCCAATCCGGGCAAAAATATCTTTTTGCTCCAGGGAAGAATTCACCACATTGCAAAAGAATACCAGGGCCGAATCGCCGCCGGCATGGCCATACTGGTCGTTGAGCCGTTTAAAATTATCCAGATCAAATAAAATCAGCTGCACAGGAAAAGTATTGTTTTTACGCTTCCTGATAAGCTCGTTGCCGCGCTCAAGAAACGCCCTGCGGTTGCCCACGCCTGTCAGCGGATCAGACAACGAGGCCTGTTTATAACCCAGCTGACCGCGCTCATACACCATGGCTAAAATAATGAAAGACAGGCAGATAGCGTACAAAATCGCTTCAAAAATCAGTATAGCGAAGAAACCGCTGCTATGACCCCCCACCATCTCAGCATACGGCAAGCCGTTATCAAAGAAAGGACGCGCCAGATAGAAACAGGCGTGGAAAAAACTCAGCGGCAGCGCGGGCCAGTAAGTCACATGCAGTTGCCTGCGCGCATGCCAAAGCTCCAGTGTCGTCAGCAAGGTATAAGCCGCCGTTAACAATGAGGTCAGGAAAATCCGCTGCTCAAGACTGTGGTAAAAGGCCGGATAAAGACAGAACAGGAGCCAGATAACGGGCCCGGAAAATACCACCGGCAGTAATACCCTGCGGCCTGTAAACATTCTTAATGCGGCCCACATCATTCCGTAACAGAGCAAAATCATCATGTTACTGAAGACCACGGGAATAATTTCGCTCACGCCTGAACGCATACTGCTGAGCAAAGTACCTGCGGTAGAGAATGCCAGCATCAGGGCAGTGAGCCCGAGCGTCGGATCTCTGCGACCCCCGATCCATGCGAACAGCATGACGGCAGTGAGCAGGATGAGAATAAAAAGCTCAAATATAAATAACGTGTAAACGTCGAGATGCATAAATTTTATAATTTGTTATTTGCGGGTATGCCTGAGGTTATTTTGACTGATTATCCGCACAGGACAGAAACACTTTTATCAAATTTAGGAATTTCTTTATGGTGGGAATGCTTAAACGAGACAAAGGGGCAGGGAAAACGCTCAGGGATGTTTTTTAGTGCCGAATTTTTGATCCCATTCACGACGATAACTGCGGGATTGTTTGCGGCCTTTAAGCCACAGGACGGTACAGACGATGCAAACGCCGGCTGAGAAAACGATATTACGCATGTCCTGATCATAAAAAATAACCAGAACGCAATCGAGGGCGGCCACGATGGCAAACCATTTGTGCATGTGCGATTGCCTGCGGGTTTCCGCATTCATACGCTTGAGCTGACGTCCTTCATCCAGGACCTTTCTTTTTTCCATGGGCATTTCCTGGCGACGGTTGGGTGAAAATGGATCGTGTTTTTTTAAGAATAGCAAATCACGAAAGTGAGGATCTTCAATACGATATTAACCGATCCCAAAATAATTATCGCGGATAACCTGACACATCAATTGGCCGATGAGCGACCTTTACTCCCTGATTTTACAAAACTTTTCGCCATTTATACCGCCTTCGAAAATATAAGAATCTCGGAAAAAAGTATTACCAATTGCTGCTACGCATTGATTTATCAGTAGGAGGTAGATTATCGTTTCGGAATTATCTTAATTTTTGGTGAGAAAATGAGCGATTCATCTTCACGAAAGATAGTAGACGGTGCCAATATCTATCAGGATTTCGAGACCCGTTTCTATGAATGGGAAGACGGGATGTCCAGTGCAGGCTTCAAGCTTGAGCTGCCCGATCGTCACAGGGATGAATTTGACTGGGGGGTAACCGGATACAATTTCGGGCGTGTGATCGGCGGCGTTCTGACCGTCAGCGAGCACGACATTAACCGTCAGTATGGCAATCTGTTTTCCATGCCCGATCACATCGTCATTTTCATCATTATCATCGGCGGAATGGAATGCCAGTGTTTTGGCGAGCGTTTCACGCTGGTTCAGGGCGATATCCTGATTCAGGATATGTCGCAGCCGATCAAAATTCACGTTTATCCGGGAGATCAGAAACCGCGTCTGGGCTCCTACCAGTATATAATTATGCCCAAACACAGCCTGCATTTTAATGTCGATATCGCGTCCCTGCACGGCAAGCGCATTCCTGCAACGTCGCCGGTCAACATCATTCTGCGCAATCATTTTGCCACGATGGTGCAGGTGTTTGATCAGATGACCGATCAGGAGGTTCTGAGCACCGGCGAAGGTGCGGCGTCTGTTTTCCTGCAAACTCTGCATCTGGTTGCGGGCAAGAAAGTTGAGCATCCGTTTGAGCAAAGTGCCCGTCTGGAGCGCATTTGTCTGTACATTGAAAAACACCTCAGTCAGCCGGTGAGCGTCGATGTGCTGTGTAAAAACTTTGCCATCTCGCGCTCGGGTTTATACCGGCTATTTGAGCCACTGGGCGGCATTGCCCAGTTCATCCGCAGCCGCCGTCTGTTACTCGCAAAACGTTTGCTGCGTACATCATCAATGTCTGATCAGAGCCTGGCCGTCATCGCCCGTCAGTGCGGGCTTGAACCGGGTGCGCTCCGCCGTTACTTCCTTGAGTTTTATGGTGCTACGCCGTCAGAAATGCGGCAGAAATACCGTCATGACGCAGAACAATCTGATCAGGTCGATGCCACGCATGTGAATTGGGTAAGTTCGCTTTAACCGTTGATTTGCTGCTATTTGTGCAAATCCTGTTAATTGAATACGTTTTTTGTGATCTGTCACTATTCTGATTTTTGCCCGGCAAAGGCGGAATGAGAGCCGGTTTTCCGTTTAAACGCAGTAGACTTGATGACATATTCACCCGTCATCACTGAGAGTACATTATGTTAGTCCCTCAACAGGCAGTTGATGAACAGGCTCGGCTTGCGATACTGGCTTCTCTGGGCATCTTAGATTCCCCCAGAATTGAGGAGATCGACCGTATCACCCGCATGGCTGCGCGCCAGTTTCAGGCCAAAGCCGTCGTTGTTTCACTGATTGACGCCGACCGGCAGTGGTTTTTGTCCCATACCGGCATTGATATCAATCAGTCCCCGCGCGATACCTCATTCTGCGGTCATACCATTCTTGAATCCGGCCCTCTGGTTGTCAGAGATGCCCGGCTGGATTTGCGGTTTCACGATAATCCTCTGGTTACCGGCGCGCCGCATATCGTGTTTTATGCTGGTTGTGCCCTGCATTCCCAGCAGGGCATTGCACTGGGCGCGTTGTGCCTGATTGATGACCGGACGAGAGAGTGGAGCGAGGAAGACGGGCAAACGCTGCTGGACATGACCGCGCTGGTGCAAAGCTACATTTTTCATCTGGAAAACCGGCAGTACACGGCGCGCGTTGAGGATAATTTGGCGAAAAGCGAAGCCTTATTTGAGCAGACATTTGCTCATGCCGCCGTCGGGTTTTCACTGGTCGGGCTCGACTGGCGCTGGCTGCGTATTAACCCTCAGGTATGTAACATGCTGGGCTACGCCGAATACCAGCTACGCAGCTGCCTGCTTCATGACGTTACCCATCCTGACGATCTGTATGCAGAAAATATTTTGATCCCCCGTTTGCTCTCGGGTGAAATCAACAGTTTTAGCGTTGAGAAACTGCTTCAGCGATCCAATGGCAGCACGCTGTGGGTGACGATGACCGCTTCTCTGGTGCGTAACGCAACCGGTGAGGCGCATCACTATATTGTGGTGATCAGTGACATCACTGAGCGTAAAAACATTGAACAAACGTTGTATTCGTTGCAGGGCGGTCTGGAACGTCGGGTGGCTGCGCGCACCAATGAACTGCAGGTTGCGATGGATCAGTTGCATCAGGAAATTGCACAACGCCTGAACCGCGAGCGGGAACTGATGGAAAGCAAGAACCGGCTGCGGGCGATTACCGACAATATTCCGGCACTGATCTGCCATGTTGATGCGAATGAAGAATACATTTTTGTGAACCACTTTCATGCCAGCTGGTACGGCGTGGCCGAAGATAAAGTGCGTGGGCGGCAGGTGAAGGATTTGGTGGGGCATGAGACGTACCAGCAAATCGAGCCCTATATTCGCCAGGTGTTGCAAGGCGTCGCCGTCAGTTATGACATTGAGTTACCGGGTTATTCCCGTAACGGAAAAGGGGGCGTTTTGCACACCACGCTTATCCCCTGTGATGACAGCGGTCATGGCTACTATGGCCTTTCGACTGACATCAGCGAGATTAAAGAACTGCAGGCACAGCTGGAATTCGAGGCCAATCATGATTCGCTGACCGGACTTCCTAACCGGCGGGCATTCCAGCAATCCCTGATTTATGCGGCCAGACAACAAAAAAAAGCAGACAAAGACATAGCCTTACTTTTTTTAGATATTGATAACTTTAAAGCTTACAACGACACCTACGGGCACGAATTTGGCGATCTGATCCTGAAGTTTTTCGGACATACTTTGCGCGATAATCTGCGTTCACAGGACGTGGTTGCACGTCTGGCGGGGGATGAGTTTACCGTCCTGCTGGGGCATTTGGTCAATACGGAAAGCGATATCAGCCGGATTTGTACCAGTCTGATGAACGCTTTCCGTAGTGTTGAACACGTGTCCGGGGTACCGGTTTCGCTGTCAGCAAGTATTGGCGTGGCGGTGGGGCGTGCGCGTCAGCCGTTGTTACCTGATACGCTGATGGCGCGTGCTGATGCTGCTATGTACCGTGCAAAACAAAGCGGGAAAGGGCGTTATTATCTCGGGTGAATCTTGAGGCTCGGGCCAATCTTGAGGTGAATCCTGGAATAACTTTTGTCCATAAAAGCGCGGTCATAAAAACATGGCCAAAAAAAAACGCCTCCAGGAGGAGGCGTTCGTCAACCATCGAGAAAGACGTTCTGCGTTTACTGAGCAGCAGAAGCCAGTTCAGGTTGCTTTTCGTCAGTGTCGCGATCCAGCGTCATGCGGTGCAGCTTAGATGCAGTGACCAGCATCAGCACAGCAATCACAGCGGTCGCAATACCAATCTGCAGGAACACGTGGCTGTAGATTGCCAGAGAGGCGTGCGCGTCTTCAATGTCTGAAGGCACTGCCGTCAGATTCGCCACATAGCCCGCGATAATCGCCGCCGCTGCGGTAGTCAGGAACCATGCGCCCATGATGAAGCCCATCAGACGCTGCGGTACCAGCTGTGCAACCATCGCCAGACCCAGACCGGAAATCATCAGCTCACCGATACTTTGCAGTGCATAGCTCAGCACCAGCCAGTTAACAGAAACGATACCCTGTTCATTTGCCAGACTTGCACCCCATGGCAGAACCAGGAACGCGCCTGAACACAGCACCATACCTATGGCAAACTTGTGCGGCATAGGCATACGGTCGCCTACTTTGGTGTAAACAGCGGCCAGAATCGGGCTGGCAACCATGATCCAGAATGGGTTCAGAGCCTGGAACTGCTCAGGCTGGAAGCTGATACCCAGCAGGTCATGGCCGACGTTGTGAATAGCAAAGAAGTTCAGGGACGTCGGCATCTGGCTGTACAGCACGAAGAACACGACGGCTTCCATCATCAGCAGGAACGCCACAATCATCTTACGACGGGCAATACCCTTCATAGAGAAGGTTTCTTTCGCAAAGACAATAATGATACCCACAGAAACCACGCCCAGCACCATACGTGCGATAGTTTGGTTATGCAGCAACCAGCTGGACAGGAAGACCAGTGCAACCACACCGACCAGAACCATCAGCAGCTTTTTGAACTGCAGCGGGGCAAAGTCTGGTTTAGAACCCTGACGTTTTACCCATTTGCGGCAGAACATGAAGTTCACGATGGTGATCAGCATACCGACTACGCTCAGAGAGAACGCGACGCTCCAGCCATACTGCGCGGCAAGCCATGGCGTTGCCAGCATGGAGAAGAATGAGCCGATATTGACCGACATGTAATACATGGTGAATGCGCCATCAAGACGCGGGTCATCTTTTTCGTAGCAGGTAGAAAGCAATGAGGATGGATTTGCTTTAAACAAGCCACTACCGACGGCGATAGTCGCCATACCCAGATAAACCCAGAACACTTCGTGGCCGGAATAGGCAACGAAGGAATAACCTAACGCCAGAACTATCGCGCCGAGCACGATCACGCGTTTTGAGCCCAGAACTTTATCCCCTAACCAGCCGCCGATGGCCACGAAGCCGTAAACCAGCGCACTGAAAGAGGAGAACAGGGTGATGGAGTCAGCTTCACTCAGGCCAAGCATTTTGACCAGGTAAACCGCCATGATCCCTTGCAGGCCGTAATAACCGAAACGTTCCCACAATTCGATGGAGAAGATCAGATAAAACGCTTTTGGCTGTTTGAAGGCGTTCAGACTCACGCTTTCATTATTGGGTGTTTTGTTTGCAGTTGACACTCGTACCTCTGTTTATTCCTTCTGCCTGTGACAGAGCAGAAACGCATAAGTGGCGCGAAATAAGCACCCTTTGCATTGTTATAAGATGGGATGACGGCTGGTAATGTTCACTATCTTCGTAAATGAGGCAAGGAGTTTGACATATGCCGTTACATTTAACTTATCCGGCCTGATTAAACTGTGTTCGAAATGTTATGCAGAATTAACGTTTATGTTTTCTAAATAGACGATGTGAATATGTTGTATAAATAATATTCCACATTCTAAAATTGTTATTGTTTTTCTGAAAAAGTCTTAACTGGATTATTCCCCCATTCAGCGGTGAATAAACAGTGAATACGTCTGGATTGTGACGCTATTTGCGGGGTTTTATGAAACGGAAAAACAACGCTGCGCAGGTATTCAGAACGATGCATAGTCTAGTGTGATCTGCATCCCGTTTTAACACTAAATTTCCGATTGAAAATAAGATTAGTACGACTTGTGGCGGTTAGGGGGCGGGGGCATTTACATTTGGCTTGTCCGGCAGGGGGAAATCCTGCCGGAATGAAACGGAACAGCATGAAGCGTAATGCGGGCAAACTTACCGGTTAAGGGTATCCCCCAGCGTCTGGATCAGACGGTTTGACCAGCTGAACAGCGCGGCAGTCAGCAGGATATCCAGAGATTGTGTTGCCGAATAACCGGCATCTGATAATCCGTGCAACTGGCGTGCATCAAAACGTTCCGGT
Source organism: Rahnella sp. AN3-3W3 (assembly GCF_003263545.1). Lineage (NCBI taxonomy): Bacteria > Pseudomonadati > Pseudomonadota > Gammaproteobacteria > Enterobacterales > Yersiniaceae > Rahnella > Rahnella sp. AN3-3W3. The sequence goes on along the minus strand of NZ_JYDG01000020.1, from coordinate 13,723 downwards.
GTGCGGGTCAGCGTAATCACGGCATCCAGCAGTGCGGCTTCTTTTCTGTCGGACAGCGTTTTCGACAATGCATCAACTGCATCGTCGCGATGATTTTCTTCGAACAAGGAACCGATAATGGCTTCGTTGCCATTAGCTTCCAGATACAGACGACCGTGGATCCCTGCGCAATACAGGCAGCCATTTAACTTCGAGGTCGCCACGGCAGACAGCTCGCGCCAGGCCGCTTTCGGGCGCTCACCGGCCTGCATCACGTGATTAAAGACGGCTGAGAATTCACTCAGCGCGTCGGCATCATGCACCAGCAGCGTATAAAAAGATGAAGAGCGCGCATCGGGCGCGATTAAATCCAGAACATCCTGCTGATGCTTGCTGGCGGTCTCCGGTGCCACTTCCGGCAGCCTCGATTTCCATTGCAGCATGGCCAGAGAAAACCCTTTCTGCTCGCAGCCTTCAGGCGCAGGGAAGCCAGGGAGCACGGCGGCGGCACGCCCGCGTAGACCATTCACGACGGCCAGTACTCGCGCCTGATAACTGACAAAACCGATCAGCTGCGTAAATGTCACAATATCCCGCGTACTGAACCCGACGTGGCTGAGCTGATCCAGCATGGACGGCGTGATAAGCGTAGGCTGAGTGGCGAGTAACCGGGCGAACTGAGTGATATGAGTCTGGCGGATATTACTTTCACGGGAGGCATCAGGGCTGGAGAGCGGGGCGAGGCGGGCGGCGTAGTGGCTACAAAGTGATTGTACGCCGGTCACCTGCGCAACGGTCAGCGCACTGCTCAGACGGTCATATAAAGAAAGCGTTTCTGTACGCGATACGCTCAGATTATCCGGGAAAAGCACCTCGTAGCAGGCGCGGGAAGCACGCAGAAGTTTCTGGCGTTCGTTGAGCAGCTGGCGAAGTGTCGGATCAAGCTGATTATCCAGCCCGAGCAGAAAGCGATCCTGAACTAACGCAGCATGGGGATCAAGCGGCAGGTGACCATACTGGCTGGATTGTGTTTCATGATACCAGCCGCTGTGCGCGGCCTTGCGTTGTTGTTCCATGAACGGGTCCTTTGCTTCAAGCCTGGCATCCAGGCAAATTATCAGACCCTATCCTTGCCGATACTGTTGTCGATATAAAATAATGTTAAGCGATAAACCATATCTAAAAGGAATAGAAAACGGCAAATATGCCAGAGGAACGGGTTTGGTCGCGAATTTCATCGGCAATTTACCCGATTGCAAAGATAAAAAACGGCGCCCGTTTCAGGCACCGTTTGGTATTCAGTCAGTTAATCGCCGCTTCTGCTACGCGCTAATTTCCATCGCGCCGCCAGGCATCTGCCGTGAGTGCTTCACCAAAGTGACTGGCGATCAGCCTTTTAGTCAGGTCATGCAGCGGTGCCGCCAGCACTTCGGCGGTATTGCCGCGTTCGACCACTTCACCTTCATGCATCACCAAAACCTGATCACTGATGTGTTTCATCATGCCAAGATGCTGGGTGACATAGATGTATGAAATGCCTTGTTTTTCCTGCAACTCCAGCATCATGTTGATGATTTGCGAACGCATGGACATATCCAGAGACGCCAGCGCTTCATCGGCAACAATCACTTTGGGTTGCAGGATCAGTGCCCGCGCCAGGGCAACGCTCTGCTTCTGACCGGACGCCAGCATGTGCGGATAATAATTCGCGTGGTCCGGCAGCATACCGACCAGCCGCAGGGTCTGGTTGATGCGTTGTTCACGCTGCTGCGCGTCCATTTCACTGTTGAGGCGTAAAGGCGCTTCGAGCAACTGACCAATTCGCTGACGTGGATTGAGCGATGTGCTGGGATCCTGAAAAATCATACGGATTTGCTGGCTGCGGAAACGATAATCGCGAAACGCCAGCGGATGATCATCAATCAGAATTTCGCCGCCGCTTGGTTCAACCATGCCGGAGAGCATTTTCGCCAGTGTCGATTTCCCTGAGCCGTTTTCACCGATGATCGCCAGCGTTTGTTTTTCACGCAGGGTAAAGCTGACCGGTTTCACCGCATCCAGATTCATCCTGCGGAACAAACCGGTGCGATAACGGAACGTTTTGCTCAGATTACGGACTTCGAGCAGGGTTTCGCCCATTATTGCTCCTCCATGTTCAGCGGGAAGTGGCAGGCGTAAGCATGTGTTTTTGCCAGACGCAGGCGCGGCGTTTCGATGCACTTTTTTTGCGCGTAAGGGCAGCGTGGCCCCAGACGACAGCCAATCGGCAGATGTTCCAGAGAAGGAATCGCCCCCGGCAGCGTATTCAGCCGGCTTTTATGTGGCAGGGAGCGGCCAAAATCAGGCATCGCTCGGATCAGTGCCTGCGTGTAAGGATGATGCGGTGCAGACAGCAGTTCTTCACACGCCGCGCTTTCAACGGTCTGACCGCAATACAACACGTTTATGCGGTTCGCCCATTTACTCATCATTTGCAGGTCGTGGCTGATCAGCAAAATCGTGGTGTTATTGTTCTGATTCAGCCGGGACAGCAGGCGGAAAATCTGCGCCTGTGTGGTCGGCTCCATGGCATTTGTGGGCTCATCGGCAATCAGTAAACGCGGCTGATTCGCCAGGGCGATGGCGATCATCACTTTCTGGCATTCACCTTCAGTCAGTTCGTACGGATAACTGGCCATGATGTCTTTGTGATCTTTAATCCCGACGCGGTGCAGCAGCTCAATGGCGCGTTTCTTGCGCCACTTCCAGCGCTGATACCAGCGGCCTTTATAGGTCCAGCCGGGGATTGCCTGAATTAACTGACGGCCAATACTCTCGGAGGGATCGAGACAGGATTGTGGCTCCTGAAAAATCATCGACACGTTTTGCCCGACCAGTTTGCGCCGCTCGCGTGGCGACAGCTGCAACAGGTCGATGTTATCAAAGCGCATACGGTCTGCCGTCACGCGCCAGTTATCTTTGGTTACGCCGCAGATAGCTTTGGCAATCAGGCTTTTGCCCGAACCAGATTCACCCACCAGCCCGCGGATTTCACCGGCATTCAGCGTCATGCTGACGCGGTCAACCGCTTTGACCGGCCCGTCGGCAGTCATAAATTCAATGGTCAGATTGCGGATATCGAGTAAAGGCATTATTCCACTCCCGCATTAATCGCCCGACGCACACCGTCACCCAGCAGGTTGATCAGCAACACGCTGATGAGAATGGCGGCACCCGGCAGCATGACGGTCCACGGCGCGACATACACCAGTTCAAGTGAATCGCCGAGCATCGCTCCCCATTCCGGAGAAGGTAATTGTGCGCCCAAATCCAGAAAGCCTAATGCGGCAATATCCAGAATTGCCATCGACAAGGCGCGGGTAAATTCTGTTGCCAGCACCGCCACAATATTGGGCAATACGGCATAACGCAGAATCTGCCACGTCGATGCGCCGTCAAGACGTACCGCAACCACATATTCTTTTTCCAGCTCGTCATGCACCGCGCTGTAAATGGTGCGTGAAATGCGTGGCAACAGCGCCAGCCAGACGGCCAGCATCGCGTGCTCGAGTTTCGGGCCGATAAAGGCCACCACCACAATCGCCAGCAGCAGGGAAGGGATTGAAAGCAGGGTATCCAGAATATGGTTGAGAATGGCTGATTTCAGCCCGCGGGTGATGCCCGCCAGCACGCCAATAATAACGCCACACAGCGACGCCGCGAGGGTAATCACCAGCGCACCACCGATAGTCGGTGCCGCACCCGTTAACATCCGGCTGAGTAAATCCCGGCCCAGATCGTCCGTGCCGAGGAAGAATGACACGTTGCCGTAGCGCGACCATGAAGGCGGCAGCAACTGGTAGCCGAGGAATTGCTGGTCGAGCGCGTACGGCGCCAGCAGATGGCCGAAAATACACAAAAACAACAGTCCGAGCACGCCATAAAAGCCGATCATTGACAGCGTGTCGCGATAGAAAATTCCCCACGTGTGGCGCAGCGGACTGGGTACTTGTTTTTCGCGGTATACATTATCGAAGGGCATACCATTCCTTATGTTTCAATGGATTCATCAATGCACCGAGAATGTCAGAAAGCACGTTAACCACAATCACCAGCGAGCCGACCACCATCACGCCTGCGGAAATCGCAGCGTAGTCCTGCTGGCGGATAGCATTAATCAGCCAGCGGCCAATCCCCGGCCAGTTAAAGACCACTTCGGTGATCATCGCCAGCGTCAGCATGGTCGAAAATTGCAGACCAAGTTTAGGAATGATTGGCGGCAGCGCGTTATGCAGCACATGACGGCGGATAATCGTAAACCGTGACAAACCGCGCGTGGCGGCGGCTTTCACGTAGTTTTTCGCCAGCACATCGTCGGTGGAAATTCGCATCAGACGGATAACCTCCGTCGTCGGCGCAACGGCCAGCGCAGCAATCGGCAAAACCATGTGGCGGATGGCGCTCATGATCATCTCATGGCGATAAGGTGAATCAGACAGCCATGCATCCACCAGCGTCAGGCCGCTAACGGTTTTCAGCTGATAGAGTAAATCAAGGCGACCGGATACCGGCAACCAGCCGAGTTGCATCGAGAAAAACAGCATCAGTAATACGGCCAGCCAGAATACCGGAATGGAAAAGCCGAGCAGGGCGAGGCTGCTGATCGCCACATCCGGCCATTTCCCGCGCATGACACCCGCGAGAATACCCAGCGGAATTCCCACTATTAACGCCAGCGCAAAAGCCAGCACGCACAGTTCCATGGTCGCCGGGAATACGGCTTTGAGCTGATAGGTAATACTTTCGCCGTTAATACTCGACACGCCAAAATCAAACTGGCAGATGCCCATAAAATAGAAACGGTAAGCATCCCATAATGACGCACCGCGCAACGGCGCGTTGGGTGTAAAATAGCTCAGGCTGAACGCCACCAGGCTGAGGAAGAACAGCGTGGCGATCAGCAGCAATATGCGACGTAACGTGAAGATAATCATGGGGCTTTCCTTCCTTCGTCATCACGGCTTTTCTCATTTTCACGGAAGACGCCAGCAAACGAGGAGTTACCAAACGGGCTCAGTACCAGTCCTTTGATGTCGTAACGGTAAGCCTGAAGCCGCAGGGAAGAGGCCAGCGGTAACACCGGCAGTTGCTGCTCAAGGATTTTTTGCGCCTGCTGATAAAACTCAATGCGCTGTGAAAGTTGCTGTGACAAAAGCCCCTGACGCAGCAATTCATCAAATTCAGGGTTACACCAGTGAGCATAGTTTGTCTGCGAGTGGATCGCCGCACAACTGAGCATCGGGCGGAAGAAACTGTCTGGGTCGTTACTGTCCGTTGACCAGCCTGTGAGCGTCAAATCGTGGTTCATTTCCATCAGCTTCGCTTCCTGGAAACGCCCTTCGACCGGCACAATGGTCACTTTAATCCCGACCTGCGCTAAATCGGCCTGGATCAGTTCGGCAGTTTTTAGCGGACTTGGGTTAAATGACTGGGACGCCGTCGGTACCCACAAATGCAGATTGAGTTTCTCCTGACCGAGATCTTTCAGTATTTGCTTCGCTTTTTCAGGATTGTATTCCGTGACCTGAGCATTGCTGTCATAAGCCCACGACGCACGCGGCAAAATCGATGCGGCGGTTTCTGCCGTGCCGTAATAAATCGACTGCATCAGGCGCTGATTATTGATAGACAGCGCAACCGCCTGACGGATACGCGGATCGTTAAGCGGTGCTTTATTGGTATTGAAGGCCAGATACGCGACGTTCATACCCGGACGCAGGGAAAGACGCAAACGCGGATCTTCACGCAAAATCGACAGCTGGCTGGCCGCAGGATACGCCAGCACATCACATTCGCCGGTCAGTAATTTTGACAAACGTCCGGTGCCGCCGACGCCCATATCAATCACCACCTGCGACATACGCGGCGTGCCTTTCCAGTATTGCCCGTTACGTGCCAGACGCACGTACTGACCGGTGCGGTATTCACCCAGCTGGAACGGGCCTGTGCCCACCGGCTGGCGATCAATTTCTTCTTCATTACCGGATTTGGTGAGATTCGCAGCATATTCCGCCGAAAGCACCGGCGCGTAGTGCGTTGCAAGATGCCAGAGGAAAGAAGCGTCAGGATTATTGAGACGAAACTCGACCGTGTAGTCGTCGAGTTTTTTGATGCTTTTCACTGCGCGGGCAAATTGCAGGCTGTCGAAATACGGATATTCCTCGCCGTTCACCGCGTGATAGTGATTTTTCGGATCCACGATGCGCTGGAAGCTGAATAACACGTCATCAGCGTTCATTTTGCGCGACGGCGTAAACCAGCCGGTTTTCTGGAAAGGCACGTCTTTGCGCAAATGGAAACGGTAGGTCGCACCGTCATCCAGCACTTCCCAGCTTTGCGCCAGTTCGGGGATCAGGCGATAGGTATACGGGTCAACGTCCAGCAGACGGTCATATAACTGCGCGGCAAGTGTGTCGATAATCAGCCCGCTGCTGGCTTTTTGCGGGTTAAAGGTATTGACCATGCCATTCACGCAATAGACAAAGCCGCTCTGGCGAATATCTTTCACCGGCGTAGTGACTGCCGTCGGGCTGGCGTGTGTTGGGGCAGTCTCAGCAAAAACTGCTGTGGACAAGCCGCTCAGTAAAAGCATCCACAAAGTTAGACGACGCATAAAGGCTTCAAAGTTAAGGTGCAATAGCCTAAGTGTACCGTACTCTGCGAGGTACCCCAACCCATGAGCAAATCAGTGTGTAGTCCTGCGGCACTTCGCGCAAAAACCGTTCGTTTTCGACAAAAAAGTGGCGCTGAAAATAAAACCCTTGAATTTGGATTGTTGTTGTTATGTTATATTATAACAATAATCGCAGGCGAAGTATTCCTGCACTGTCCTTCGAAAAGAGGTTAACGATGTCCTTACTCCCCGTTACCGTGTTGTCCGGCTTTCTCGGCGCCGGTAAAACGACCGTTCTCAACCATATTCTGAATAACCGCCAGGGGTTACGCGTGGCGGTGATCGTCAATGACATGAGCGAGGTGAACATTGACGCCGCCCTGGTGGCCAGTGAAATTACCCTCGACCGCCAGCAGGAAAAACTGGTGGAAATGAGCAACGGTTGCATCTGCTGTACCCTGCGGGAAGATTTGCTGATTTCCGTGCGTGAGCTGGCGCAGGCCGGACGTTTTGATTATCTGCTGATTGAATCAAGCGGGATTTCGGAACCGCTGCCGGTGGCGGAAACCTTCACCTTTGAGGATGAAAATGGCGAAAGCCTGTCGCAGTTTGCGCGCCTCGACACGCTGGTGACCGTCGTCGATGGCGTTAACTTTATGCAGCAATATCAGGAAGCGCGCAGCGTGCAGGAGGCTGGTGAAAGTCTGGGTGATGACGATACGCGCAGTGTAACGGATTTACTCATCGACCAGATTGAATTCTGTAATGTACTGCTGGTCAGCAAAACCGATCTGCTCGACAGCCAGCAGCAGCGCGAAGTGATAGCGCTGTTGCGGAGTCTGAACCCCGATGCGCATATCATCCCGATTTGTCCCGGCAGCCTGCCGGTTGATGCCGTACTGAATACGCACCGTTTTGATTTTGCTAAGGCGCAACTTGCGCCGGGATGGCTGAAAGAGCTGCGTGGCGAGCACACGCCGGAAACCGAAGAGTACGGCATCAGCAGCTTTGTCTACACCGCGCGCAGGCCGTTTGATCCGGATAAGTTTTACCGCGTGGTGCATGGCGACTGGGGCGGCGGCACCTTACTGCGGTCGAAAGGTTTCTTCTGGCTGGCGACGCGTCCGCGTTTTGCCGGGCAATGGAGTCAGGCGGGGGGCATTGCGCGTTATGGTATGGCGGGGATTTTCTGGCGGGCGCTGCCGGAAAGTGACTGGCCACAGGACGAGGAGACCCGCGAGCATATTATGGAAAAATGGCTGGAGCCGTTCGGCGATATGCGTCAGGAGCTGGTGTTTATCGGTCAGCATCTGAATAAAGCAGAGATTACACGGCGCCTGGATGCGTGCCTGTTAAGCGAAGAACAGATGGCGGAAGGCATCGAAAGCTGGGTGGCGATGGCCGATCCGTTCCCCGAATGGTAGTCCTTAATGACGTTAAGGGTGTTCAATAAGTAGCCATAACGTCATTGTGGTAATGAGAAATATTCTCAACAAAATGCTTTACAGACGATACTGAGAACCATTATCATTCTTTTCACCGGACGAGAGGCGACCCGCCAGGGCGTTAATCGCGAGGTACGACATTGCTCACATTGCTTCCAGTATTACTTAGCCAGCTCGGGTGCTGGCTTTTTTTTGCCTGTTATTCAGGCGCTTCCTGTGCATTCACCTGTATCCCATGCTTCTTCAACATTCCGCGCAATTGGTGATATGTCACGTTCAGCAGTTCGGCTGCCTTGCGCTGATTAAACCGCGCCTGCCGTAAAGCCTGTTCAATCAGATTTTTTTCCTGCTCCGTCACCCACTGTTTGAGATCTAAGGGTAACGCCGGCAGATTGTCGTGCTGCCGGGTATCTGCGGGCTCCGTGGCAGAAGTGCGCTGTGCAAACGGATTCAGGATAATGTTATCGAGCGGAAAATCGCTGGTGCCATGGCGGTACATCGAGCGTTCGACGACGTTTTTCAGCTCGCGGATATTGCCCGGCCAGCGGTAGGCCATCAGCGTCTCACGCGCATATTCCGTAAATCCGGGGAATAAGGGCAGCGAAAGTTCCCGGCACATTTGAATGGCGAAATGTTCCGCCAGCAACATGATGTCCTGCTGACGTTCGCGCAGCGGCGGCAACTGCACCACATCAAATGCCAGCCGGTCGAGCAGGTCGGCGCGGAACTTTCCTTGTGCCGCCAGTTGCGGTAAATCATCGTTAGTTGCGCACACCAGACGCACATCCACCTGCAACGGCTGGCTGCCGCCGACGCGCTCCAGATGGCCGTATTCAATCACGCGCAGCAGTTTTTCCTGCACCAGCATTGGCGCGGTCGCCAGTTCATCGAGAAATAACGTGCCGCCGTCCGCGCGTTCAAATCGTCCGAGATGGCGTTTCTGCGCGCCGGTAAATGCGCCCGCTTCGTGGCCGAACAGCTCGGAATCGAGCAGGTTTTCATTCAGCGCCGCACAATTGAGCGAAATAAACGGCCCCTGCCAGCGGGGCGACAGATAATGCAGACGGTGCGCGATCAGTTCTTTACCGCTGCCGCGTTCGCCGGTGACCAGCACCGGCTTGTTCAGCTTCGCCAGTTGAGAGACCTGTTCCAGCACTTCTATAAAGGCGTTGGCTTCGCCGAGCAAATTGTCTGTGTTATCTGTCATTTGGCATTCCTTGTGTGGTTAAACACACTAACTCTTAGTGAAAATAATCATCTCTAAAAACAAGCATAGCAGAGACGCAAATAAAAAATTCAATTTATTCATGGAGATAATGATTTTAAAAAGTTGGCACGGATCCTGATATAGGTTTATCGCCGCAGTTGAAAATTTTCCTGCGGATTTGACCGGTAATCATTTGGCCGGAAACCAAACAGAAACAAAGAGGAATTTCGATTATGGGTATTTTTTCTCGCTTCGCTGACATCATTAACGCCAACATCAACACCTTGCTGGATAAAGCTGAAGATCCGCAAAAACTGGTTCGTCTGATGATTCAGGAAATGGAAGACACGCTGGTGGAACTGCGTTCGACCTCCGCCCGTGCGCTGGCAGAAAAGAAACAGCTGATCCGCCGTATCGATCAGGGTGAAGCCCAGCAGAACGAATGGCAGGACAAAGCCGAACTGGCGCTGCGCAAAGATAAAGACGATCTGGCCCGTGCGGCGCTGATCGAAAAGCAAAAGCTTTCCGAGCTGGTCACTACGCTGAAAAACGAAGTGACTGTCGTAGAAGAAACGCTGGATCGCATGAAGTCAGAAATTGGCGAGCTGGAAAGCAAACTGACCGAAACCCGTGCGCGTCAGCAGGCGCTGACCTTACGTCATCAGGCTGCGGCCTCTTCACGTGACGTTCGTCGCCAGCTCGACAGCGGTAAAATTGATGAAGCGATGGCGCGTTTTGAGCAGTTCGAACGCCGCATCGACCATATGGAAGCGGAAGCTGAAAGCGTCAGCATCGGCAAAAAGAAATCGCTGGATCAGCAATTTGCTGAACTGAAAGCTGACGATGAAATTAGCGCACAGATTGCTGCCCTGAAAGCTAAAATGAACGGCAACCAGGACGCATAATGTTTGCCATTAAACCTGCCTGTTCGCAGGCAGGTTGTTGCAGGATAAACGCCGTAACCGGTAATAAAAAAGACTCATAAGGAGAGACAATGAGCTTCCTGTTTTTAGCTATTCCGCTGACCATTTTTGTTTTATTCGTGGCGCCCGTCTGGTTGTGGCTTCACTACAGCAATCGCCAGCAAAATGGCAGTCAGCTTAGTCAGCATGAGATGCAAAATCTCACCAGTCTGACCCATGAAGCGCAACGTATGCGCGAACGTATTCAGGCGCTGGAAGAAATTCTCGACGCCGAACATCCGGGCTGGAGGCAATCATAATGGCGACCCGTCTGTCTGAGAAAAAACTCTATCGCGTGCCGGAAGAGGGCGTGGTTAAAGGCGTACTGGCCGGGCTGGCGCACTATCTGGGCGTGCCGGTAAAACTGCTGCGAATCATGGCCGTGCTGTCGATTTTCTTCGGTTTATTCATGTTCACCGTCGTGGCGTACATCATTCTCAGCTACGTGCTGGATCCGGTACCGGCCAGCGAATATGAAGATGAAAATGCGCCATCGCCGCGTAACTTGCTGGAAGAAGCCGACCGCGAACTGAAGGCCAGCGAACAGCGTTTACGTCAGGTAGAGCGCTACGTCACCTCGGAAACTTTTGGCGTGCGCAGCCGGTTCCGTCAGCTTTAATTCTTTACCTGCAATTCTTATCAACCACTTTGCCTCTGGCTGCCGGACGTTGTTCCGGCTGCTATTTTCTTTCTCACCTCCCGCTTAAGGAATCTTTATGATCCGTTACCTGAATTCCTCGCTGCCGGGTAAGCGCAGCCTGTTTTCGAAAATACTGAACATCGCGCTGACGCTGGCGCTCACGTTCGGTCCCGCCGGACTGGCAGCACGCGTGCTGGGCGTGGTGGGAAAAGGGCCACTTCGGTATGTTTTAGCACTATTATTAGAACCGTTATTCAAACGTATTCTTACCGCGCTGTTTGGGCGCTACGCCAGGGAGAGCAATGAAAAGACTACAAGATGAGTTTAATTCACTGATCAATCGCGGCATGGACAGGCATCTGCGGCTGGCCGTCACTGGTTTAAGCCGCAGCGGAAAAACCGCTTTCATCACCGCCTTCGTTAACCAGCTTTTACATATGCACAGCGGCGCACGTCTGCCGCTGTTTTCGGCTGCCCGCGAGGAGCGCCTGCTCGGCGTAAAGCGCGTTCCCCAGCGTGATCTGGGCGTGTCGCGCTTTGCCTATGACGAAGGGCTTGCGTCGCTTTATGGCACGCCGCCCGCGTGGCCAACGCCAACCCGTGGTGTCAGCGAAATCCGCCTGGCATTGCGTTACCGTTCCAACGATTCCCTGCTGCGTCACTTCAAAGATACCTCCACGTTGTATCTTGAGATTGTGGATTATCCCGGAGAATGGTTGCTGGATTTGCCGATGCTGGAACAAAACTATCTCGACTGGTCACGCCAGATGGCGGGGCTGTTGCAGGGCGATCGTGCAGAATGGGCGAAGCCGTGGCTTACGCTGTGCGAACAATGCGATCCGCAGGCACCGGCTGATGAAAATCTGCTGGGCACGATTTCACAGGCCTACACCGATTATCTGGTGCGCTGCAAAACCGAAGGGTTGCACTTTATCCAGCCGGGGCGTTTTGTTCTGCCGGGAGATATGGCCGGTGCGCCCGCACTGCAATTCTTCCCCTGGCCGGAGCTGAACCGCTATTCTGATGCCCAACTGGCGCAGGCGGATAAAAACAGCAATCTCGGCATGCTGCGTGCGCGTTTCGACTATTACTGTCAGCACATCGTGAAAGGGTTTTACAAAGATCACTTTGTGAAATTTGACCGCCAGATTGTGCTGGTGGATTGCCTGCAACCGCTCAACAGCGGTCCGCAGGCTTTCAACGATATGCGCCTCGCGCTGACACAACTGATGCAAAGTTTCCATTACGGCAAACGCACGTTGTTCCGCCGTTTGTTTAATCCGTGCATCGACAAACTGATGTTTGCCGCCACTAAAGCCGACCACATCACCGGCGATCAGCACGCCAGTCTGGTGTCTCTGTTGCAGCAACTGGTGCAGGAAGCCTGGCAGAACGCCGCTTTCGAAGGCATCAGCATGGACTGCGCCGGTCTGGCGTCGGTTCAGGCGACGGAAACCGGCATGGTGGAATATCAGGGGCAAAGCTTACCCGCGCTGAAAGGCCACCGGTTGCAGGATGGCGCGCCGCTGACGGTGTTCCCCGGCGAAGTGCCTGCGCGTCTGCCGGGACATGCGTTCTGGCAAAAACAGGGATTCCATTTTGACGAATTTCGTCCGCGTGAAATGAGCGTGGATACGCCGTTGCCGCACATCCGTCTGGACGCGGTGATGGAGTTTTTACTGGGAGATAAAATGCGATGAGCGAACCAATAAGACCGCGTATCGATTTTGAAACGGAATTAAAAGCCCCGCCCGAACCGGTGATCAAACCGGCGCTGGCGTTTGACGAACAGATTTCAGAACGTTTTATTCCGGTCACTGCTGAAACCGATGAACAGCAGGAAGAAGGCGAAGCCGAAGCAGTGCTTAACCGTGCGCTGAAACCGCGCCGCAGTTTGTGGGGTAAAATTGTTCGGTTAGGCGTGGCGGTGCTGGGGATCAGCGTGGTCGCGCAGGGCGTGCAATGGGTTCACGAGGCGTGGATCCAGCAGGACTGGGTGGCACTCGGCGCATGCACAGCGGGCGGGCTGATTATCCTCGCCGGTGTCGGTTCGGTGGCTACCGAATGGCGGCGCTTGTACCGCCTGCGTCAGCGCGCCGATGAGCGTGATGAGGCACGTGAATTAATGCACAGTCATGGTTTAGGGCAGGGACGCGCATTTTGCGAAAAACTGGCAGCGCAGGCCGGACTGGATAACAGCCATCCGGCATTACAACGCTGGAAGGCGTCATTGCACGAAACGCAGAATGACCGTGAAGTGGTCGAGCTTTACGCGCGATTAGTTCAGCCGGTGCTCGATGCACAGGCACGGCGTGAAATCAGCCATTCAGCAGCCGAATCGGCGCTGATGATCGCCGTCAGCCCGCTGGCGCTGGTGGATATGGCGTTTATCGCCTGGCGCAACCTGCGTCTGGTCAACCGCATCGCCGTGCTTTACGGCATTGAACTGGGTTATTACAGCCGCATCCGTTTGTTCCGCCTGGTGCTGCTGAATATGGCATTTGCCGGCGCGTCCGAGCTGGTGCGTGAAGTCGGTATGGACTGGATGTCGCAGGATCTGGCGGCGCGTCTTTCAGCCCGTGCGGCACAAGGTATCGGTGCCGGATTGCTGACTGCCCGTCTGGGTATCAAAACCATGGAACTCTGCCGTCCATTACCATGGCTGGATGGCGATAAGCCGAAATTAGGTGATTTTCGCCGCGAGCTTATCGGCAAGTTGAAAAACAGCATGGTGAAGAGCGATAAAACGAAAGCGGGTGTTTGATTCTTACTGATATTTTCCAATGATAAAAAAAGCCCCCGCATGTGGACTGCACCCAAAAAGTTGGACACCCAACT